>NZ_JABUYX010000019.1:0-63185 GCF_014898005.1 Halomonas citrativorans | reverse complement strand
TGCGCCACGCCATTAAGCATCCCTCGGTCAGACCATCCAGAGCGAGCCACCAGGTGATGCAGCGACTGATGACAGGCTTGAACGTTACCCGGATCGACACTGGCGGCGATGGGCTCGACACTCTTGCGTTCCAGCGGCAGCATCAAGCCACGACAGTAATTCTGAAAACCCTTCACTCGATCAGCATGGCCCAGGCGAGGTGCTAGCTCATCAAGATACGTCTCGAAGCGGTCGTGAAGTGCGTCGTTTACCATAATGCGAAATCGCTATACAGATGACACAATACGTATTGATAACATATCTATTTATGACACAGTAGTACTAATATAGAAGGCAAAAAAATGCGTATAAGCTTTTTTAATGCCCCTCTCTACCTCGCCTTAAAACGCCATACGTCGTGTATTCGATTTACGCCTCAGGGCATTATTAAGGATGCCAGCCCGCCATTTCTTGAGTCGATGGGCTATCAACTAGACGATATAAAGGGTAAGCATCACCGCATGTTTTGTGATGAGCAGGAAGTCAGCAGTGCCGAGTATCAACAGTTCTGGCACTCATTAGCGGCAGGGGATAGCCGTCAGGGTCGTTTTTGTCGCGTACGTGCGAACGGTGAAGAAGTCTGGTTAGAGGCGACGTATGTGCCTATACGAAATTTTCGAGGCCATGTGACGGAAATCCTGAAAGTAGCGAATGATGTCACCCAGCGTCATCAAGAATCTCAACGGCAAAAGGCCGTGCTAAAGGCGCTCAATGACTCGATGGCCGTCATTGAGTTTACCCCTCAAGGGGAAATACTCGAAGCCAATAAAAACTTTGAAGCCGCGATGGGGTATCAACAAAAAGATATTATTGGTCAACACCACCGTATGTTTTGCCCACCTGACTTCTATCGTAACAATCCTGATTTTTGGGAGCGCTTGGCCCAAGGGGATTTTACCAAAGGCCGCTTTGAGCGCATCACTAAAAATGGCCAAAGCATCTGGCTAGAAGCCACCTACAATCCTGTTAAAGATGAAGATGGCAATGTGACCGAGGTAGTAAAATTCGCAGCAGACATCACCCAACTGGTCGACAAAGCCAATGCGACAACGGGAACGATTGGCTCCGCCCAAACCAGCACGTCACAAATTGAACGTACCGCTAAAGATAGCCTCGACCACTTGGATGAGATGGTAAAAGGCTCAGAGCAAGCCGCTCAAACGCTGGCCCAGGCACAAGAGCTTGTAGAGGCCCTGCATAAACAGTCGCAAAGCATTCATGCGATTACTGCCTCTATTGCCAAAATAGCCAGCCAAACCAACCTGCTTTCTCTTAACGCCGCGGTTGAAGCCGCCCGCGCAGGTGAACAAGGGCGCGGCTTTGCCGTGGTGGCTAACGAGGTACGCCAACTGGCTAAAGGGTCCAGCGAAGCCGTGGCACAAATTTCCCAAGTGCTAAAAGACAACAGTAACCTTGTCGAACGCACCACCGAAGCCATGCAACAGGTCATTCAACAAAGCAAAGCCGGGCAATCCAGGGTTAGCGAAATTGATGCGATTGTGAACAAGATTCTCCACGACGCTCAGGACGTCGCCCGCTCTATTGAGCAACTGGCTGCTGATACGCGGCTATAAGAAACGCTCAAACAAAAACGCCTCCGTGAAGAAGGCGTTCTTGTTTTCTCTGCAGCGGCGTCAAACGAACGGTCTTAAAAACGGTTTGAAAAGGCCGTTTTATGCAAACACTTGCGTCCATTCGCCACGCTTGGCAAGCAGGTCACGGGCGAGCTTCTGGGCGCCTTCCAGGCTGTGGCTCGCGGCCCAGCCGCACTGCATTTCGTTACAGGCAGGCACTTCAGTGGCCACCAGAACGTCGTTCAGCGTTTGCTCAATGATGGTTAACACGTCGTCGTAGTTATCGTGATTGATCATCGCGATATAAAAGCCGGTTTGGCAGCCCATCGGGCTGATATCGACCACTTTATCGGTATGATTACGCGATAGTTCAGCCATCAAGTGCTCAAGAGAATGCAGCGCTGGCATCTCCATGTGCTCTTTGTTTGGCTGGCAGATACGCAGATCATATTTATGAATCTGGTCGCCGTTCTGGCCCTGTTTGATATCAGCAAGACGTACATAAGGCGCTTTAACCTTGGTATGGTCCAGGTTAAAGCTTTCAACGTTCATTTTTTTTTCGGTCATGGTTGCTCCGCGTTTATCGGTGTCGTGGACCCATTCTACACGCTGGGGTTATACCTTGGGGGCATCAAAATTCCACGGTTCATCGGTATACACGCATACGTTGGCATCTTCGATATCGCCATCCGGTGATTCAACGTGCTTGGCAAAGAAGTCCTGGATCTCTTTACGCTGACAATGTGCTTCAAACTCCTCACGGCTCGCCCAGATTTCATGGAATACAATCGGGTAACTGGTGCCTTGAGCGAAGGGATTATCGATCTGGCGGGTCACCGTGTAGTGAATGCAGGCATCTTCCCGGTGTGTGTTTGGCTCCAGCGACTGAAGCGCTTTGAATACCGCTTCTTCTTTGCCTGGTTTGGGTTTGAAGCCAGCAATACAGTAAATTTTCTCTGACATGATCGCGTCCTGATATATGAATCGTACGTCATTATGCGGCTTGTTCTTATCGGTTAACAACCTGGCGAATAATACGCTCGGCCAAGGCCTCCAAGTCAGGCACCGTCATATCAGGTTCAATGCCCCAGGGGTCAAAGGGCGCATCGGAATGACGCCGCACCCAGGCACTTCGCAGCCCGGCATGGGTTGCACCAATCACATCAAAGGCGTTGCTTGAAATTAACCAGGTATGCTCAGGGCGCGCTTCCAGCTGTGAGCGAAGATAGCTATATACCGCCGGGTCTGGCTTAAAGCGCTTGATATCATCCACGCTGATCACCGCATCCATGTGGCTTTCTACACCGGCACGTACCAGTAACTGGGTTACCGCCTCCGTCGTGCCATTGGAAAACGCCACGCAACGAATGCCCGCATCACGCAACTGATCAAGCGCATCCACCACATCCGGGAAGGCTGGAAGCTCTGCATATACATCCATGAGGTGATCGTGGTCATTGTCAGAAAGACCTGCTTGCAGCGCGCGGCTGGTAAACACCAGAGCTTCTCTCGTGCATTCTGAAAAAGGCACATAAGCGCCCATTAAGGCATGCCGAAAGCTGTACTCAAGCTGCTTTTCCCGCCAGCGCTTGGCAAATTCTTCTGCGTTAGAGGCATCGCTAAGTCGCCGTTCGAGTTCCGCCGTAACGCCTTGGGTATCAATCAGCGTGCCATATACATCGAAAGCCAATACCGGTTGCATAGCCACTCCTAATGTATCCGTTCACCGTCACTGTATTTAGTAGCATAGCTTCCCACCCCAAAAACAAAAACGCCGCTGCATAAGCAAGCAGCGGCGTTACCAGATCAGCGTCTTTTCATTAAATCGTCAACGCAGCTTCCTGATGGCCCGCTTTTAAATCTCCTGAGCGGGTAAGTTCATCGGTTACCCGGTCAATGGCGCGCTTGGCACGGCCAATCACGTCATCAACTTCTGCGCGGTTAATGGTCAGCGGAGGCGCAAAACCTAGAATGTCGCCTTGGGGCATGGCGCGAGCAATCAGGTTCTCTTCCATGGCGGCGGCGGCCACTCGCGGTCCTACTTTGAGGGCAGGGTCAAAGTGCAGGCGCTGCTTGGCATCCGGTGAGAACTCAAGCGCGGCCATTAAGCCAACACCGCGTACATCCCCCAAGAGCGGATGGCCTTCAAACGTGGCCTTAAGCTGCGCTTGGAAGTAGGCACCGGTTTCAGCCGCGTTGCCCACCAGGTTTTCACGCTCGATGATATCCAGGTTGGCAATACCGGCGGCACAGCCCAGCGCGTGGCCAGAGTAGGTCCAACCGTGACCGATTGGGCCAAACTCGCCAGTGCCCTGCTCAAGCACTTGCCATACTTTTTCACCCACAATCACGCCAGAAAGCGGCTGATAGGCGCTGGTCAGGCCTTTGGCAATCGTGACCAGGTCCGGCTTCATGTTGTAATGGTGGCTACCAAAATCAGAGCCGGTACGCCCAAAGCCACATACCACTTCATCGGCAATCAACAGCACATCGTACTTGGCCAATACCGCCTGAATCGCATCCCAGTAACCTTCGGGCGGCGGTACGATACCGCCTGTGCCCAATACCGGCTCGCCGATAAACGCCGCCACCGTATCCGGGCCTTCTTCGAGGATCATCGCTTCCAGCTTGTCGGCACAGAAGGAGGAAAACTCAAGCTCGGTCATGCCATGCTGCTCGGCGGCACGCAGGTAGTAGTGCGGCGCTTCAGTATGCCGGATGGTATCAATTGGCAGGTCAAAGTGGTCATGAAACGCCTTAAGACCGGTCAAGGAACCAGAAGCAATGCCCGAACCGTGGTAGCCGCGCATACGCGAGATGACTTTTTTCTTCTGCGGGCGGCCAAGTACGTTGTTGTAGTAACGCACAATTTTCAGCTGGGTTTCATTAGCGTCACTGCCCGACATGCCGTAGTAGACCTTGGACATGTTCATGCCAGCGATTTTCAGAATACGCTCAGAAAGCGCGATCTGCGGCTCGTTCGAGTGGCCGACATAGGTGTGGTAGTAAGAGAGCTCCATCGCCTGCTTGTAAATGGCTTCGGCAATTTCCGTGCGGCCATAACCGATATTAACGCAGTAAAGCCCGGCAAAGCCGTCGATAAATTCGCGGCCATCCTTATCGACAATATTGATACCTTTACCGCCGGTAATCACACGGCCCGGCGCATCGCCATGGGCGAAGTCACGCAGGTGGGTAGAGGCGTGAAAAGTGACTTTGCGGTCGCGTTCGATCAGATCCTGATGTTGGCTCATAACGTTCTCTCTGTACGATAAACCTCCCCGATCAGCGGGAAGGAATTTGAAATATTGCGGGCTTCACGGCTGGTTAGTCACACGCGAACACGCTGTAAACCCATCCCTGGGCGCTCGGCTTTTTCACTGACCGCCATGGATGGCGGGAATGCCGAAACTGAATGGAGCATGTTTCGGCCCTGAAAAAGACGGTTCGCTTAGCGCCTAACTAGCCTCTACTGCGAAACTATCTACTCTAGCTCCCTGATACAGAACCCAGCGCGCCTAAGCAGTAATACTTGGTTTCGAGATACTCGTCGATACCGGTGGCGCCGCCCTCACGGCCAAGGCCAGACTGCTTCACGCCGCCAAAGGGTACCGGTGGGCCGGTCATCTTGACGGAGTTTACACTGACCATGCCGTACTCCAGCGCACGCATCAGCTTCCAGATCCGGCGGATATCATGGGTATACACATAGGCCGCCAAGCCATACTCAGTATCATTGGCAAGCTCAATAACTTCTTCGTCGCTCGAATAAGCGGTGATCCCGGCCACGGGGGCAAAGCTCTCTTCCCGCCAGACTTTCATTTGTGGCGTTACGCCTGTTAATAGCACCGGCATAAAGAAGTTTTCGCCCGGCGCTTGGTTCTGGTCTCCCATCACCAGCGTGGCGCCCCGAGAAATCGCGTCATCGACAATCGAGGCGGCCTTCTCTACCGCCTGGCGGTGAATCAGCGGGCCAAGATCGATCTCGCCCTGCAAACCATTGCCGACGGTTAATGCCGCCATGCGCTCGGTAAACTGCTCAACAAAGGCGTCATGAATGGATTCGTGCACCAGAATCCGGTTGGCCGCCAAACAGTCCTGCCCTGCCGTTTGAAACTTGGCATCTACCGCCGCGTAAGCCGCCTCTTTGGGGTCCATATCCGGCCCGACGATAAACGGCGCATTACCGCCCAACTCCAGTGAAAGGCGCTTAACAGTTCCCGCACTTTGCTCCATTAACAGGCGGCCAACGCGGGTGGAGCCGGTAAACGACAGCGCCCGGATGCGTGGCTCGCTGCACAGTATTTTTGAAACCTCGGCAGGCTCACCCAAAACAACGTTAAAGATACCGTCCGGTATGCCTGCCCGCTCGGCTAATTCTGCCAGCGCCAGCGCTGAAAAAGGCGTTTCATTGGCCGGTTTCACAATCACCGGGCAGCCAGCAGCCAGCGCGGCCGCCGCTTTACGGGTAATCATGGCCAGCGGAAAATTCCACGGCGTAATCATCGCGGCAATGCCAACTGGCTCTTTAATAGTCCCCAGCGAGGCATTAGGAATATGGCTGGGGATCGTTTCCCCATAAGTGCGCTTACCCTCTTCCGCAAACCAGCGCACGAAACTTGCTCCGTACTCTACTTCGCCCCGCGCATCGGGCAGCGGTTTGCCCTGCTCCAGGGTCATGATGGTCGCCAGGTCTTCGCGGTTGGCCTGAATCAAATCGTACCAGGCCAGCAAGCGCTCGCAGCGTTCATCGACACGCAGTGCGCGCCAGTGAACAAAGGCTGCCTCAGCGGCATCCACCGCCACGGTAATCTGCTCGGCTTCAAGTAAAGGGATATGCCCGATCGCTTCGTTGGTTGCCGGGTCATACACCGCTTCTTCACGGCCACCTTCCCCATGCGTCCACTTGCCATTCACATAAGCGTACTGGCGAAACAGGCGCGGATCTTCTAGCCGTTTCACCAGCGTGGTCGATAGTGTGGTCATGGGCACCTCCCCTGGCTGAAGCCATTAACCGGCGACAAACCGTTACACGTTGACGATTGAAGAGATCGGCTTTTGGCCGATCCTTTCGATGTGCCTAGCGTAAGGGAGAAGACGCACGAAGTGTTTTTGAAAACCAGGGCTTATCGTGCGACTTTTTTTGTCTATGGACGTTTAGCAGCGTGTTTTTTTGGAGGGAACGCGTGAGGGCCAAGAAACGCCGTTAAAGAACGTTGTCAACATCAATACCCATCGGCTGACGCTTAACCGTTTTGGTCACGATATAGGTGAAGTAACGCTCAATGCCCGCCTCAGACACCAGCCACTTATCCATGAGCCGCTGGTAGCTATCAATCGTGCGAGCTTCAAACTTCACCAGATAATCAACCCCACCGCCGACGGCGACACATTCGGTGACCTCTGGCGTATCCATGACCAAAGCTTCAAAGCGCGCAAAGCTTGCGGCGTTGTGGGCTGTAAGCTCAATTTGCACCCACACAGGGTTGCGCGGCACCAGTACATCGGCATTGATGCGCGCGGTATAGCCCTGGATGACCCCGGCTTTTTCCAGGCGTTTAACCCGCTCCCAGCAGGGGCTGACCGAGAGATTAATCGCCTCGGCCAGTTTGGATTTGGTGATCCGCCCATCACGGGAAAGGATATCGAGAATTTTAAGATCAAAACGGTCGAGTTTTATCATGCCTTGGGCTATGCCTCCAGGCGGTCGACGACATCGGCAATCACCGCAATGGTGTCCCCCATATTGACCAGGGCCGGGGCGCGCCGGGCCATCAAAATGCCATCGCGTTCGGCGCGGTAGGCAACCGGCTCGCTACCGGTACGGGTCATATCGTACACGTAAGCCAACACCTGCCCTTTGGTCACGGCATCGCCCAGCGCCACGCAAAGCTCAAGTACGCCGGAGTGCTGGCTCTGTACGTAGCAGCTGGCGTCAGGCATATCGAGATAGACCTGGCCGCCTTGCGGCATATCCACCTCGCCCTCTAGCAGGCCGTAATGGGTCAGAAAGTTACGTACGCCGCGCTCGGTAATCGCCATACTTTGTGGCGTGGAGGTGCCACCACCGCCAAGCTCTGTGGCCACAAACACCTTGCCTTGGCGCTCGCAAGCAGTATCGAAGAGTTTTTCGGCATCCAGCTCAAACATCACCATGGCGTAAGGCGCACCAAACGCTTTGGCGCCTTCCAGCGCGGCCTGTTGCTGGGCTTTATCATCCAGCACATGAGAAGCACCAAACGGCAGAATATCCAGCGTGCGGCCACCGGAGTGTAGGTCCAGTACCACATCGCTCATGGGCACCAAAACGCGGGTAAAGTAGTCGGCAATTTGCAGCGTTACGCTGCCGTTGGGGTCACCGGGGAAACTGCGGTTAAGATTGCCCTTATCCATCGGCGATGTCCGCTTGCCGGCCATAACGGCGGGCGTATTCATGCACGGCACAATAATCACCCGCCCACTGACGTCCTCTGCGGTGAGCGCATTGGCAAGCTTGAGCAGCGAAGTAATCCCCTCGTATTCATCGCCATGGTTGCCCCCGGTTAATAGCGCTGTGGGGCCTTCGCCATTTTTCACCACGGTAATCGGGATCATTACCGCCCCCCAGGCCGAGATATCGGTGGAGATGGGCAGCTTTAAAAAACCGTGCTGCACGCCGTCAGCATCAAAGTCGACAGTCGCGGAAATCGGGCTTGGTCGCAGGGTCATAACGACTCCTTAATCAGTTATAACGGCTTATTCTTTAACGACTTATCATCATTTAACAAATAACTGCCGTGGAAAGTTGGCCAGCGTCTCGCAGCCTGTTTCAGTAATCAGGATGCTTTCGGTAATTTCCAGCCCCCAATCCTCCACCCAAAGCCCAGGCATAAAATGAAAGGTCATACCGGGTTGCAGGATGGTCTCATCCGAAGGACGCAAACTCATGGTGCGCTCGCCCCAGTCCGGTGGGTACGAAATACCGATAGGGTAACCGCAGCGTGCGCCACCGCGGTCAAAACCGTATTTATCCATCGCCGCCCCCAGCGCCATGGCGATATCCGCCGTTCTATTTCCCGGCTTAGCAACGTCCAGGCCGTTTTCGATACCTTCCAGAAGGGCTGATTCAGCGCGAATAAAGTCGGTCGGCGGTCGTCCCAGAAATACGGTGCGCGACATGGGCGCGTGATAGCGCTTGAATACTCCGGCAATCTCAAAGAACGTGCCCTCGCCTTCACGAAACGGCGTATCGTCCCAGGTCAAGTGTGGAGCAGCGGCATCTTTACCGGTTGGCAGCATGGGGACAATGGCGGGGTAATCGCCGCCATACACTTTCCCATTTTCATCGAAAAAGCCTTCTATCCCCACCCGGTAAATTTCCGAGACCAGCTTGCTTTTGGGAAGCCCCGGTTCGATGACTTCCAGAATACGCGAGTGCATGCCTTCAACAATCTTGCCGGCAATGCGCATATAGGCGATTTCCTGAGGCGACTTGATTGCCCGGCACCAGTTCACCAGCGCATTGGCGTCAATAAAGCGCGCGTGGGGCAGCTCGCGTAGCAGGCTCTGGTAGGCTTTGGCGGTGAAATAGTAGTTATCCATCTCCATACCCACTACGCCGGTATGCCAGCCGCGATCAGGCAGGATCGACTGCGCCAGATAATCCATCGGGTGCATATCCGGATTTTGAACGTAGTAATCCGGATAATAAGTAATATTAACGGGGTCAATCCAACAGGTGCGCAGCGCGCCGTTAGCGTCCATACGACGCCCAAACCATACCGGCTCGCCTTCCAGGCCAACCAGTACACATTGGTGGACGTAGAATGACCAGCCGTCGTAGCCGGTCAGCCATGCCATATTCGACGGATCACTGACGATCAATACATCAATGCCGCGGCCGGCCATTTCAGCACGCACCTTCCACAAGCGCTGTGCATACTCTTCACGCGTGAAGGGCAGGGAAACCTGAGTCATCGGGCAACTCACCATCAAAGATCACCAAGAACCGGTGCGCGTTTTTTACGCCAAGCAACGGGGCACAAGGGCGACCAGGCTACCGCCATGGAAGGCTTGCCAATGTCGTCTTAGCCCGATACTAGCACCACCCCGTGGTTGCGGGTCAAAGCCTTTATTTAACTCATGTTGCCGGCTCTCTTAACCGGCCACGCAAAAGCTTCAGCACCGCGCGATCATCGGGGCCAATCAACGGCTTATTTTCAAGTTTGTTTTCAACCAGCTGGCGAAAATGCTCCCATGTACGGCCATCCCGGTAGCTCTCCACCACACGGAGATCAATGTAGGCCAAACGCCGTGGCATGTTACGACTTGCAGCGTGCAGACAACCTCCCCATGATAAATAAATAGAGTGAGAGACACCCATTCACCACGCAGGAGCCGAAATGAAGATTGTTGTGCACACCGATGATGCCACTCAATGGCGCGACGCCCTTTCCAAAGCGCTTCCTAACGCAACGGTCGTGACCAGCGACGCTCCCGAAGAGGCACGACAAGATGCTGACTATCTTGCGGTATGGAAAGCCCCTGCGTATCTCTTGAAAGAGCAGACTCGGCTTAAAGGCATCATCAACCTGGGCGCAGGAGTAGATTACTTACTCGGCACGCCAGGGCTGCCCGCCAATGTCCCCATCGTGAAGCTGCGCGATGCGGGCATGAGCGAGCCAATGGCCGACTACGTACTGTATGGCGTCTTACATTTTTACCGCAGTATGGACCGTTACACCGCTCAGCAAGCCAACGCTGAATGGCAGCCGCAACGCTTGGTAGATAAAGCTGATTGGCCAGTAGGTGTACTCGGCCTGGGCGCTATCGGGTCGCAGGTTGCCAGCGTCTTGCAGCAAGCGGGATTTCCTGTGCTGGGCTGGAGTCGTTCACCCAAAACCATCACAGGTGTACAGTGCCTACATGGTGAGGAAGGACTGGACGAGCTTCTTGGCCAAGTGCAGAGCGTGGTGACTATCCTGCCCGATACCCCCGCCATACGGAGTATTCTTAACGCCGAGCGGCTCGCCAAACTACCCAAGGGCGCCAGCGTGATCAACCCAGGCCGAGGCAGCTTGATTGATGAACAGGCGCTTCTTGAGGCACTGGGTGATAACGCTACGCCAGGCCACTTGCGCGGCGCGTTGTTGGATGTTTTTTGTGAAGAGCCGCTGCCCGCTAAAAACCCCTTATGGCAGCACCCCCGCGTCATCGTCACCCCCCACATGGCAGCGCCCACCCCGGTGAACGATGCGATTGACCAGGTCATTGCCTACCTGCATGCCTTTGAGGCGGGTGAAGACCTGCCTACGGTTAACCCCACACAAGGATACTAAGTCCGTTAAAACCAGCATGGGCGCCGCTGTCTGCACGCAACGGGTGGCGCTTCTTTCATAGTGATACACCGACCGCATCACGTGCGCATCAAATGTTAAGATACCCACTAAAGGCGCTCGAAATATATGCCAGGCCATGGAAATGCATGACAGATATGCAAGCAGGTCTTTGAACCCAAGACGACTCAGCTTATTGGGTTTATTTGCAAACAGCGCTAGCTAGCGGGGACTGCTTGCTCATAAGGAGAATCAGGATGCGACTCGCCCGTTTAAATGTTGTATCGGCTTGTATACGACTGTGCACCGCTTGGCTATTACTCAGCGCTGTACCAGTCAATGCAAGCGAAGAAGCCGCCAGCACTCTTGCAGACATAGTGCCATTTGAAGCGCAATACCGGCTGGAAACCCGCAACTGGCCCAGTGCAACGATTACCCATACGCTCAGCCAGGAAGGCCAGCATTGGCTAAGCGATATGCGCTTTTCATTGGCCATAGTCAGCGGTCAGGAGTACAGCCGCTTTTCAGTGGCTGATGACGCCGTCCGTTCACTGCTTTTTAGCAGCAGCTACTCGCTTCTGGGCGTAGGCGACAGCTATCGATTAACCGATAGCGATATTGCAGCACTTGATCGTCAAGCCGCGCTGGTTGATCTCTCTCGGCGTGCAGGCCATGAAACATGTACACAAAGCGCACCCTGTGATCTCGATTTTGTTGACCACCGCGGCCGAGATGAGCACCTCCAGTACTACGCCACACCAGCCACACACATCGTCAACGTGCCCGCTGGTGAGTTTGAGGTACAGCAGGTCATTTTGACGGATATCGAAAAACCCGACCGCCATCTGGAAATCAACTTTCACCCAGACTGGCCCGGCCTGATTGTCTCGGCGGATTATCAAAAAGAGGGTCGCCGCCAAACCCGCATCAGGCTTACTCAATTTAACCCTTAAGGCGCCACACCCTACATGCTGTCTGGATTATTGATTGTTCTTCTGCCTCTGATAGTGGGCTATTTATTACGCATTCACTCTCCTTACCTCCAGCAATTGATCAACCGTGCCGTTAGCGGCTCGGTTTATCTTATTTTGCTCTTCATGGGGGTAAGTCTTGCCGGGCTTGAAAATCTAACCAGCCAGCTTTCGCGGCTGGGGGGCAATGCATTGCTGCTGTTTAGTATTACCACGGCGTTTAACCTGGCCGCTTTATGGTGGCTGTCTCGCCGGGTAGCCCTACAAACGGGGGATTCACCTGTCGTTAAAAACGCACCGACCAGTAAGCTGGCCGCCATGCAAGGCTCGTTACTCTTGCTAGCAGTAGTGGTGGGCGGCGTTATAACAGGCCTGCTGCTGGGCCCAAGGCTAGGCGAGACGCTTTTTACCGCCGCAGACCTGTTAGCTGAATGGGTACTTTACGCGTTGCTAGTACTGATCGGCTGTCAGCTACGCAACTCCGGCATGCCGCTTAAGCAAATTCTGCTCAACCGGCTAGGGCTTGCTATTGCGATAACGCTGGCCGTTAGCTCGCTACTGGCGGGATTGGCTGCCGCCCCCTTGCTCTCGCTTAGCTGGAATGAAGGACTCGCCATGGCGTCTGGCTTCGGCTGGTATTCGCTTTCAGCCATTTTAATTGGCGACCAGCTAGGGCCGCTAATGGGCGGCGTGGCGTTTTTTAACGACCTTTCCCGGGAACTTCTGGCGTTTATTTTGATTCCGCTAGTGATCCACCGCCACACCGCCCTTGCCATTGGCTACGGCGGTGCCACGTCAATGGACTTTACCCTGCCTGTAATTCAACAGCACGGCGGCGTCGCCTGCGTGCCCATCGCGGTGGTTAGCGGGTTTATTCTTTCGCTGCTCTCGCCCCCTTTGATTCTGTTTTTTCTCTCGCTTTGACGCTTTATTGCACGCTAAAAAAACGCTGTGAGCTACCCCCACAGCGTTTTAAAACTACTCCCGTTTAATACGTGCTGTAGCTCTCCAGCTTGCTGTTTAGGTGCATACGAACGTTAGCGCTGCGGTCATCAAGGGAGTGCTGAATATCATCGGTGTCATGCATTTCCATTGAATAAGTGAAAACGGGAGGCGATTAAGCGCCCGCTTTTGCCGCCCGCGCGACGTGAAGCTTCTTGTAACTTTCAATCAAACGTTGATGACGCTCCAAACCATCAAGCTGCATGTTGGTGGGCGTCAGACCGTAAAAGCGCGCGCTGCCTTCCACCGAGCCGACAACCGCCGCCATGGTCTCTTCGCCAAACATGCGCTGGAAGTTAGGCAGGTAGTCGTCGATTTCAAGCTCGTCGTCCAGGGCAATTTCCAGCGTCGCGTTCATCGCCTGGTAGAAGAGACCACGTTCAACGGTGTTGTCGTTGTACTGCAGCAGCATCTGTACGCAATCAAGTGCTTCTTCATGACGGCCAAGCGCCAAGTAGACCAGAAGCTTAAGCTCCAGAATGGTGAGCTGGCCCCATACCGTGTTTTCATCAAACTCAATGCCGATCAGGGTGGTGATATCGACGTGGTCATCCATCTGGCTCTCTTCGAGGCGCTCGACCAAATCGGTGAGCTGGTCATCCTCTAATTGATGCAGATTGAGAATATCCTCACGGTAATCAAGTGCCTTGTTGGTGTTATCCCAGATCAAGTCTTCAATCGGATACACCTCAGAGTAGCCCGGCACCAGAATACGGCACACCGGCGCACCGAGATCCTCATGGACCGCCATGTATACCTCGGCCCCCAACTCCTCGAAGATACCGAATAGCGTTTCGGCCTCTTCTTCGTTGGTGCCGGAGAAATCCCACTCGCTGAACTCGAAATCCGCCTTGGCACTGAAGAAGCGCCAGGAAACCACACCAAAGGAGTCGATAAAGTGTTCAACAAAGTTGTTGGGCTCGGACACGGTCTGCGAGTTAAACGTTGGCAGCGGCAGATCGTTCAGGCCTTCAAAGCTGCGCCCCTGTAAAAGCTCGGTCAGGCTGCGCTCTATCGCCACTTCAAAGCTTGGGTGGGCGCCGAAGGAGGCGAACACGCCGCCGGTGCGCGGGTTCATCAAGGTCACACACATCACCGGGAACTGACCGCCCATGGAGGCGTCCTTTACCAGCACAGGGAAGCCCTGAGCCTCAAGCGCCTTAATGCCTTCAACAATATTTGGGTACTTCGCCAGCACATCTTGCGGTACATCTGGCAGGGTCATTTCCTGCTCCAGAATTTCTCGTTTGACCGCTCGCTCGAAAATTTCTGACAGGCACTGCACCTGAGCTTCCACCAGCGTGTTGCCCGCGCTCATGCCGTTGCTCAAGAACAGGTTTTCGATCAGGTTGGAGGGGAAGTAGATCGTCTCGCCATCCGACTGACGCACAAAGGGCAGCGAGACAATGCCGCGCGCCTCATTGCCGGAGTTGGTGTCAACCAGATTCGAGCCGCACAGCTCGCCTTCCGGGTTGTAGATCGCCAGGCAGTGCTCATCGAGAATTTCAGTGGGCAGCTCATCGTTGGGCCCGGGCTTAAACCACTTCTCATTGGGGTAGTGCACGAAGTCGCTATTGGCGATTTCTTCACCGAAGAATTGGTCGTTGTAGAAGAAATTGCAGCTCAAGCGCTCAATAAACTCGCCCAGCGCCGAGCACAGTGCGCTCTCTTTGGTGGCACCTTTGCCGTTGGTAAAGCACATGGGCGAGGCCGCATCGCGAATATGCAGCGACCAGACATGAGGCACGATATTACGCCAGGAGGCGATCTCGATCTTCATGCCAAGATCAGCCAGCAGCGCGCTTATATTGGCGATGGTATCTTCAAGGGGTAAATCCTTTCCCTCGATATAGGTGCGCTCGCTGCCTTCCGGGGCACCCATCAACAGCGCCTGGGAATCCTCATCGATATTCTCGACGGTTTCGACCTGAAACTCGGGGCCGGTTTGAACGACCTTCTTGACCGTGCAGCGATCAATCGAGCGCAGAATGCCCTGGCGATCTTTCTCGGAAATATCTTCGGGAAGCTCGACCTGAATCTTGAAGATCTGCTTATAGCGGTCTTCGGGGTCGACGATATTGTTCTGCGAGAGGCGGATGTTTTCGGTAGGGATATCCCGCGCGTTGCAGTACACCTTCACAAAGTAGGCGGCACACATGGCGGATGACGCCAGGAAGTAGTCAAACGGGCCAGGCGCCGAGCCGTCGCCCTTATAGCGAATCGGCTGGTCTGAAATAACGGTGAAGTCGTCGAACTTGGCCTCGAGGCGGAGGTTATCGAGATAGTTGACTTTGATTTCCATGAGCGGGCATCCAGAGCAATGAGTGTGCCTGGGCGGTTGAAAACAGAGCCCTCGGCGAATTGCCACCCATTATCCAGTTTTTGACCCGCTTCGTCTTGGTAAGTCTCGTTAAGCGCTTATTCAGCACTGAGCAGAAACGCCCATGCTTCGCATAGCAGCACCTCAGGGAAGGCTTTAGCAACATAGTGGCCGCGAGGCAGCGCTTTGCCTTCCACTCATGCCACTCGCTTAGTGCATCAAAGCAGGGGCGTTTGAAGGGTTAATCAGTCACTGGCGACGTCAGCACCTGCTCGAACAGCAGCTTTTCAAACACTTCCATAGGCGCGTCTGACTTCAGCGTCTTGGCACGCAAAATTGCCCCTTCCCAGCCTGAAAGAATAAAGCTTGCCAACTGATGCGGGTCCAGTGCTTGAGTGAGAGCCCCCTGGGCCTGGGCTGCCTGCAGGCAGTGAGCAAAGCGTGCTTCCCAACGCAGGAACGCGTGATTAAGCGCCTCGCGAAAGCGAACACTCTGCCCCGCCATCTCCTGACCTAAATTGCCAATCAAGCAACCGGCCGCATGGTCGCGCTCGCTCATGTAAGCGCGGCTGGTGGCAAAGTAGCGCTTCAGGCGGTCAAGAGGGGGTGTCATCGGATCTTCAAGCAGAGCGACCAGACTAGCATCATAGTCGTTGGCAAACCGCTCAATCACCGCCAGGCCAAAATCTTCCTTACTGGAAAAGTAATGGTAAAACGACCCCTTGGGCACGCCGCAGGCGTTAAGTACGGCATTGATGCCCGTTGCGTTATACCCTTGTTGGGTAATCAGCTCAGCACCAGTATCAATTAACTTATCGCGGGTGGCGGTGTTTTTCATACGCTTGCACAAGACTCATCGGCCGGGCGGTATTTATGAGAAATAGGTGTCGTGATAAGTCGCAGGTGTTTAGGTTAACGAAGAGTTGCACGCTATTTTCATAATGCTTACCTAATCTCTGCGAGCCAGTGCGTGATGCTAGCATGATACGCTTCTTATACCGGAATTTTCGCTTTTACTACGTTTTCGCTCTTGCAACGGGTACTCCGTGTTAATAAAACCTCATGACTCTTTCTCCTCGATGCAACAAGGCCGTGTCCGTTTAGGCGCCGTGCTGGCCCTGTTGGTGTTTGCCATCGGCTTAGCCTGCGCCTGGTGGATTATCAGCCAGCCACCGCGTATTGAGCGGCGTGCTCCCCCGCCACCCACGCCGCCTGTCGTCAATGTCATGACGGTCGAACAGAGCGCCCTATCGCCTCTACTGAGCGGCTTTGGGCGAGTAGAAGCTGAGCAGACAACCCAGCTGGCCAGCCGCGTGGCAGGTCAGTTGGAACGCTTTGGAGAGGGCGTTTTTCCAGGCCAGGTCGTTGAGGAAGGCGCGCCCGTTGCATATATCGACCAAGCCGATTTGCGCCTTGCCCTGGAGGACGCCGAGGCCCAGCTAAGCAACGCCCAAGCGCAGGTGGCGCTTGAAAATGCCGAACAGCAGCGCGCCCGTAGTGAGTACGAGTCGTTTGGGCGCCAGCTTTCCGCCGAGCGACGCTCGCTGGTCCTGCGCGAGCCTCAACTTCGCCAGGCCCAGGCTCAACTGACTCAGGCACGTGTAATACGCGACCAGGCAGCGCTCAACCTTGAGCGCGCAACGTTGACCGCCCCGTGGAAGGCGATGGTGCAAGAGCGCTTGGTGGGCGCTGGCAGCCTGCTAAGCCAAGGAACCGAGGTGATTAATCTGGTCGGTGTTGAGCAATTCTGGGTGCGCGCCTCATTGCCCGGCGATGCACTTGAATGGCTGGCGCCGGGTAGTCAGGTCACGATTACCAGCCGGGGCTGGCCAGAAGGCGCTTCGCGGGAAGGCGCACTGATATCGATCTTACCTAATCTGGAAGAGAGCGGACTTCAGGCACAGCTGTTGATTGCGGTGAATGACCCATTGGCGCTGGATACCGATGGCCCCGCGCTGCGCTTGGGCGATGTAATGCGAATAGCCTTTCAAACTCAGGCGCAGGAAGACCTGATTGCCCTGCCCTCAGCGGCGCTACGCCCAGGTGAGCGCGTTTGGTGGGTGGACGATGAAGACCGCCTACACAGTACAACGGTGTCGCTTGCCTATCGGGGTGAAAATGAAGCGCTGGTGCGCAGCGGCCTGGAGGCTGGCCAGCGCGTTGTTACTTCAGGACTTGCCCAGCCCCAGGAAGGACAACAGGTTCGCGTTCGCTCGCGCAACGATGCCCCCACCCGTGATGAGGAGAGCAGCTAATGCGTCGCGGTCCGCTTGCCTGGATGATTGACCATGGCGTTGCGCCTAATCTGCTGATGCTGCTGTTTATCGTGGGGGGCCTTATGGCATCGCTCGCGATTAAAAAAGAGGTCTTTCCTGAGTTTGAAATTGAAATTGTTCAGGTCAGCATCAGCTACCCCGGCGCCACGCCAGAAGATGTCGAGCAGAGCCTATTGCTTCCCGTTGAAGCGGCGGTATCGAATGTAGAAGGTATTGATGAGCTGACCTCCAGCGCTGGTGAAGGCAGCGGTATGGTCAGCGCGACGCTGATTGACGGCGTCGATGTGATGCGCGTTTATCAGGATATTCAGCAGGCGGTCAACGCCATCACTACCCTACCCAGTGCCGCCGACCCGCCCCGCTTCACACTAGCGGGCGGCTCGCGCAGTGTGGTCAGCCTTCAGGTTTACGGCTCGGTTGGGCTTGCCGCTCTTCACGACGCCGCCGAGGATGTGCGCGCTGAACTGCAGGCCGCTGAGGGTATTTCGCGCGCCGAGCTTTCGGGTAATCGCGAGCGCGAGATCCAGATTCATCTGGATGAAGAAGCTATTGAGCGCTACGGGCTTGATCATCAGCAGCTTGCCAGCCGCATTGGGGCTGAAGCGCTGGACCTGGCAAGTGGCCAACTCACCACGGCTGAAGGCGAGTGGCTGGTGCGCTACCAAGGCCGACGCAACAGCGCCGCCGAGTTTGCCGACCTGCCAATCCTTACCACTGCCCAGGGCACGCCCATTTTGCTGGGTGATATCGCCCGCGTGAGCAACGGCTTTGCCGAAACGGATCGTGAAGAGTTTTACAATGGCGAGCCGGGCCTATCGGTCAACATTTATCAAATTGGCCACCAAACCCCGACCAGCATTTCCGAGGCGGTCTACGGCGAACTGGAGCGCTTGCGAGCGGGGCTACCGCCGGGCGTTAGCCTGGACGTTGCACGCGACAGCTCGGAAATATACGAGGACCGCTTAAGCCTGCTGTTAAAGAATGCCTGGATGGGTCTGGCGCTGGTGATGGTACTCATGGCGCTGTTTCTTGAAGCGCGGCTAGCATTTTGGGTCACGCTGGGTATTCCTACGGCCTTTTTGGGCGCCATGCTGTTTCTGCCCTGGATCGGCGTCTCGCTGAATATGATGTCGATGTTCGCTTTCATTATCGCGCTGGGGATCGTGGTGGATGATGCGATCATGGTGGGCGAAAACATCTACAGCTATCGTGAGGAAGGCTACTCGCTGCGCGATGCGGCGGTCAAAGGGGCAGGTGAAATTGCCGTTCCGCTCACCTTTGCCATTTTGTCGAATATCGTGGCGTTTCTGCCCCTGCTGTTTTTACCCGGCTTTTTGGGCATGCTGTTTGCCACTCTGCCCGTGGTGGTCGTCACGGTGTTTTTGATCTCCTGGGCCGAAGCGCTGTTTATCCTCCCCTCCCACTTGGCACATAGCCGTAAACCGCGTGAAACACCGGCTTGGCAGCGGCCGCTGGAAGCGTTGCGCCAGCGCCTGCAGGGCGGGCTGCATCACTTCACATACCATCAGTTTGAGCCGTTTCTACAACGCGCACTTAATCAACGCTTACTGAGTGTCTCCATCGGTGTTGCGGTGCTGGTGGTAGTGCTGGCATGGTCCATGAGTGGACGGTTGGGCTTTTCACTCATGCCGCGTGCCGAATCCGATCAGGTTCAGGCAACGGTAACGCTGCCGATTGGCACCAACATCAGCGTTAGCCGAGAGCTTAGCCAACAGCTACTGGACGCCGCCCAGCAGCTGAGCGAGCGCGAAGAGACGCTAGCCTTTAGCAGCACGCGCAGCCGCTTGGATGGCGAAGAGCTGCAGGTACGGCTCGATATCGCAAGTAGCAGCCTGGACGCCTGGCCGCCTTCACGTATTGCAGGTGAATGGCGCGAGCTGGCGGGGGATTTAATTGGCGCTCAGTCGGTACGTTTTGAGTCAGATTTTGGCGGCCCCGGCAGCGGCGCTGCGCTTAGCTTGCGCTTATCTCACCCCGACACCCAAGTGCTGGAAGCCGCCGCCGCCCGGTTGGCCGAAGTGCTTGGTGAGTATGAGCTAACCGATATTGACAGCGGGATTGGCGATGGCAAACCTCAGCTTGAAATGCGCCTTTCCGCAGAAGGCCGAGCGCTAGGCCTGACCGGCAGCGACCTGGCCCAGGCACTGCGCGGACCTTTACAAGGTGCCACGGCGGTTGAACAGTTTGTGGGGCGTAGCGAGATCAGCGTAGAGGTACGCCTGCCCGAAACCGACCGCGCGAGCTTAAACGAACTTTACCGCATGCCCGTACGCACGCCCGACGGGCTTAGCGTGCCGCTTTCTCGCGTGGCAGACATTACCTTAAGCCAAGCCTCAAGCAGCCTGCAGCGCATAGATGGCAGGCGCATTATCACCGTGACGGCGGATTCAGAGGGCGACCAAACCATTAACCAGGTACTGGCCACCCTTCAAGAAGACGTGTTCCCAACGCTTACAAACTCCTGGCCGGGGCTTGAGGTCAGCCTGGGCGGCCGCCAGCAAGATACCGCCGACAATCTGGCCGCCCTTCGCACCGCCATGTGGCTTATGCTGGCCGCCCTTTACGCACTGTTGGCGATTCCCTTCAGAAGCTATTTGCAGCCCTTATTGGTGCTTGCGGCCATTCCGTTTGGCGTTGTTGGTGCTGTGGTGGGCCACATGATTATGGGGTTTGGGCTTTCGATTATCAGCCTGCTGGGCATGCTGGCGCTTTCCGGCGTGGTGATTAACGATGCGCTGGTACTGATTGATTACGCCAACCGCAAGCGGCGCGAAGGGGTGGCGCCACGCGCTGCCATTGTGGCGGCTGCTACCCGGCGCCTGCGGCCTATCATGATGACCACACTTACCACCTTTCTGGGCCTGGCGCCCATGATTCTGGAAACCTCGCGGCAGGCACGCTTTATGATTCCCATGGCAATCTCGCTGGGTTTTGGCATGATCTTCGCGACGGTCATTTTGCTGATACTGGTGCCCTGCCTTTACCTGGGTCTGGAGAACTGGCGCGAGCGACTTAGCATGCCTCGGCAACCTCTTCAGGAGGGCACTTCCTGATGGCCGTTACCTTGCCCACTTGGCGTCCTTCCCGGCTAGGACTAAAGCTGTTCTCGGCCATACTCAGCGTTAACGTGGCCATTTCCGCCACCATGTTTCTAGCCGTTTCCTACAGTATCGACCGTGGTTTTATCGACTATTTAAACCAGGCCCAGGAACGCCGTGCCATGCTGCTGGCCGATGGTTTGATTACCCGCTGGGAAACCCAGCAGGACTGGCGCTGGCTTGAACACAACCCGGAACGCTGGCCGCATATCGTGCGTTTTGAACTGGGTCAGGAGCATCGTGAACGCCCCTCCCCCTTGGGCGAAGCGCAGGATTTTGCGCTGCGTGCGCCAAACGGTGAGTTTGTGATTCCACCCATGAATGGCCGTATGGGCCCCGGCGATTGGCGCTGGCTCACGCTTCACAGCGACAGCGAGGCCATTGGCTCGTTAGGGTTTCGCCCTCCTCAGCAGATGATGGAGCGCATGGAAAATCGCTTTCTAGAGCTGCAACAGCGCAACCTGGTCATTATTGTTATCTCGATTGGGCTAGCATCGCTGCTGCTGGCCGCCGGGCTCTCGTGGTGGTTAAGCCGACGTACGCGGGCACTGGCTATCGCCACGCGGCGGCTTACCGAAGGCAACTACCATACTCGCCTACCTGAACGTGGTCGGGATGAGCTTGCCCGTTTGGCGCGGGACTTCAACGTACTGGCCGCCACATTGGAAGCCAACCGTGACGCCCGTGCACGCTGGGTCTCCGACACCGCCCACGAACTGCGCACGCCCTTGGCCGTGCTACGTGGTGAAATTGAAGCCATGCAGGACGGCATTCGCCCACTGAATCAGGAAAACCTCAGCTCGCTGGCGCAGGAAGTTGCCCAGCTTGAGCACTTGGTCGCCGATTTACGCCTACTTTCGCAAAGCGATGCTGGCGCGCTTGATATTCATCTGGCCCCCATGAACCTTAGCGACAGCCTGGCCAGCCGCCTTGAAGATGCGGACCGCTGGCTCAATGGCAGCGGCCTTACGCTGACGACGCACATAGCCCCCGGCGTAATGATTCGAGGTGATGCCCAGCGACTGCATCAGCTGTGGAATAATCTGTTGGATAACAGCTGCGCCTACACCGATGCACCGGGCAAACTTCAAGTAACGCTCAACATTGAGCGTGCCCAGGCGGTGATTGTTTGGCAGGATAGCGCACCGGGCGTT
The DNA here is from genome assembly GCF_014898005.1 of Halomonas citrativorans. Classification (NCBI taxonomy): domain Bacteria; kingdom Pseudomonadati; phylum Pseudomonadota; class Gammaproteobacteria; order Oceanospirillales; family Halomonadaceae; genus Halomonas; species Halomonas citrativorans. Next base: position 41,416 of record NZ_JABUYX010000019.1, on the reverse strand, counting down.
CCGGAAAGTGAGCTTTCCCGGCTTACCGAGCGCCTTTACCGTGTTGAAGGGTCACGCAATCGGGCAAGCGGCGGTAGTGGCCTAGGGCTATCCATTGCAAGCGCCTTGGTGATTGCGCACGGTGCAACGCTTGAGGCATCCAATGCGCCGCTAGGCGGGCTTTGCTGGACCTTACGTTTTCCGTTACTGACTTCCCATTAATGACAAGCGAGTCCGCCATGTTCCAAGACGCCCCGCTATTGATTGTTGAGGACGAGCCAAAAATTGCCCGCCTCATGGATGATTATTTAAGCTCCCACGGTTTTAATGTTGCAACGCTGGGTCATGGCGACGATGTAATACCCTGGTTGCAGCAGCACCCCACCACGTTGGTGCTTTTGGATGTCATGCTGCCCGGCAAAGATGGTTTGATGCTCTGCCGGGAAATACGTCAGACGTGGCCTGCTATCGCAATTATTATGGTGACCGCCAAGGTGGAGGAAGTAGACCGACTGCTAGGGTTGGAGTTGGGCGCCGATGACTATATCTGCAAACCTTTCAGCCCCCGCGAAGTAGTCGCCCGCGTGAAAGCGGTACTACGCCGCAGCCAAGCACTTGCCGAACAGGCCCACACCCCTGAGGCAGCGGTTTCAACCCCGGTGACCCTGAATGACGATGGCTGGCAGGCACTAGCCAACGGCCATGACTTGGGCCTCACCGCGGTTGAATTTCAGCTGCTGCGAGTAATGATGCAGTCACCTGGACGAATCTTTAGCCGTGAGCAGCTAATGGACCATATGTACCGAGACAACCGGATTGTTTCTGAACGCACCGTCGACAGCCATATTAAAAAGCTGCGCAAAAAAATCACTGAAGCCCTCCCCGAGCAGGAGATCATTCGTTCGGTGTATGGAGTAGGGTATAAATATCAGCCCGAGGGCTAACCCGCAGGATTAAACATGAAGGCGCTTATAGTAGAAGATAACGACAATTTAGCGCGCTCGATGGCCACAGCACTTAGCGAGGCAGGATTCAACATCACCGTCGCTAACGACGGCGCACACGCACTCCCAATGCTCGTGCAGGGTGGTTTCGATCTGATGGTATTGGATTTGGGCCTGCCTGAATTGGATGGCATTAGCCTTCTACGCAAACTGCGCCATCAGCAGAACACTATCCCCGTGCTGATTATTTCCGCCAGAGACACGCTGGACCAACGCATTTTAGGGCTTGAAGAGGGCGCAGATGACTACCTTTGCAAGCCCTTCTCACTTGATGAAGTAGTAGCCCGAGCCCGGGCACTGGTCCGGCGTGCCAAGCATTTTGGTGGTGAAACACTTAGCTGTGGCCGTCTGGCATTTTTACCCGACGCAATGGAGCTAAGAATTGATGGCCAGCCTGTAACGCTGCACCGTCGAGAGCTGGAAGTAATGGAATATCTGATGATTAATCAAAATCGACTCGTCAGTAAGGACCAGATTATTGATCGACTTTCCACTATGGGCGAGCCGGTCAGTTATGCAGCGGTGGAGACTTATATTTCACGCATCCGCAAGAAAATTGGCTACGACTTCGGCTTGAAAACGGTCCGCGGTTTAGGCTATTACCTGGCCCCCAAAGAAGCCCCCAACCAGGAATCCGACGCTTGATATGCTTGCTATCAAATCGATAAAAAGCCGCCTGCTGCTGTGGATTGGTTTACCGTTTACTGCCCTGGCATTTCTGGCGCTTCTTTCGAGCTATCTATTGCTGACACGCCAGATTAACGAAACCTTCGACGATATGCTGCTCAATGCCGCCGAGCGCTTGGAAAGACGCATCTACACGGTAGACGGCGCGCTACGCATTAATATGCACTATTTTAGTATTAGCACCCTAGGTAGTCGTGGTGAAGGCAAAATATTCTATCGGATGCAGGAAGTAGACGGCGATATGATTGCTGGCTTTCAAGGCTTGGGCGACCCGCCTACTGACCTCTCTGAGCCGGTTTTTTACGACGTGACGTACGCGGGCAACGAGCTACGCGCCGTCGCCCTGACGTTTCCTTTTAGCCGGGGCCGCGAGAACATCAATATTGAAGTGATCGTTGCGGAGTCCAAAGAGGCGCGCTACACGCTTACCAATGACTTTATGGTGACACTCACCGGGTTGACGATTGTTGCCGGAATTCTTGCTATCACCATCGCTCTACTGGCGATCTATCGTGGATTAGCCCCGCTTAATACCGTAAGCCAAGCGCTTCGCCGCCGCTCTTCTCATGACCTTCAGCCGCTTGAAGACGACGCTCCAAAAGAGATTCGCCCACTGATTCTCAGCATTAACCAGCTGATGCTACGTATCCGTCGCAGCATTGAGAGTACACAGCAATTAAATGCCGATGTGTCCCATCAGTTGCGAACGCCCATTTCTGAAATACGTGCGCTAACCGAAATCTCGCTAAAAACGACCCAGGAATCGGCCGTTCGAGCCAACCTTATTGAAATACAGCGTATCTCGGAACATGCCAGCCATACGGTCCAACAGCTTTTGAAATATGCCAAGACCCGCAGCGAGCTGATGGATGAGGCCCATCTTGAAGCCGTCGATCTGGTGGCAATATGCCAGGATGGCTGCGCGCAAACAGCAACCAGCATCTATCAGAAAGGCCAGGAGCTGTCGTTCGATCAGCCTCATACCATTTCCAAAGTGCTGGGCGATCCGATCATGCTGCTCTGGCTGGTGATTAACCTGATTGAGAATGCCAGCCTGCACGCGGGAGGCGCTGAAGCCTATCAGGGTCCAATCGATATCGCCCTAACAACGCAGCAGCAACAGGTAATATTGACGGTGAGCGACCAGGGAGTCGGCGTGGAAGAGGCGCAACTTGGCAAGCTGACCGAGCGCTTTTCCCGCCACAATCCGCACGCGCCCGGTAGCGGTTTAGGCTTGGCTATTGTGGAGCAGATCGCCACCGCCCACGCCGCTCTCCTCTCTTTTAATAACCGACCACAAGGCGGTTTCGCCGTGACGGTGGCGTTTCCCGCTATGCAGCCGCCTGCTTTGCAATACGAATGACCAGCGGGGTCATAAAGATCAGCAGTAACAGGCGCAAGACATGGTGCGACACTACATACACCGGGTCGATATCCATCACCATGGCGATGACGGCCATCTCCCCGACGCCGCCGGGAATCAGCGCCAGCAACACCGCCACAAAAGAAAGCTGGGTCATGCTGGCGACCAGCCAAGCTATGAGCGCTGCGACAATCAGGGCAAACAGTGCATACACCATCCCAAACCGCCCCACGCTGACTACCTGAGACCAGTGGGTTCCTGAGAAACGCGCGCCGACCGAAGAGCCGAGCACCAAAAAGGCCGTGAACACCGTCCAGGTGGGCAGCGAGTAATCCATCCCCAGGTTCGCGATGATGGCGCCTGCGGCCATCGGGCCTAAAAACTCCGGAATGGGAATGCGCAGCAAGCGGGCAAGCCACCAGCAAAGCGGGACCAATAACAGCGGCAGCGCATCCATCAGCGAGAGCGATACGGGCGAGCTTTGCAGCGTGACATCATCCACAAAGAAGCTTGCCAATAGTGCCGCCCCGGACACCACGGTGACCAGACGCAGCGAGTGCGCGATAGCGATCCAGCGCACATCGCCATTGGCGCGCTCAGCAAGCACTAGGGCTGAATTCATGCTCCCTGGGTAGGCGCAGAACATCGCATCCATGGGCCCTACGTTGGCGCGGGTAAAGATAAAGTACCCGCCCACCAGCATAAGCCCCATATAGACCAGCATTGCCAATACACTTGGGTACCACTGCACCAGACTGACCAGTTCACTGGCCTGAATGCGGCTCCCGATAAAGAGTCCCAGCAGGGCAATAGCCACACGGTGCAAGCGCTTATCAACGCCGGTTTTAACACCGCCAAGCGATACCGCCATTACCATAAAAAGTGCGCCCAGCATCCAGGCCAGGGGCAATGAAAAAAGGGTGGCAATAACGCCACCCAAGCAACCCAAGACTAACGTTTTCAGCGTTTTTTTTGCCATTATGTTACGCCTGTTTGGCCGCACGCCAGGCACTAAAGCGCGCCATTAACGGCTGGCTAAACAGTGAAATCAATAGAAGTCCTAGAATCCCCAAGGTCACCGGGCGCTCGAAGACATAGGTGATATCCCCGCCGCTGATTTGATACGAATGGAGCAGTGATTTCTCCGCCAGCGAGCCCAGCAGCATACCGATAACGGCGGCAGGCACCGAGTAGCCATAATGGCGAAAGATCCAACCAATCACTGCAAATACCAGCACAGTGGCGGGACCTGTCATATTGCCGGTCAAGCCAAACGATCCCATAACCGCGAGTACCAGTACCGAGGGAATCAGGTAGCGCATGGGTACTTTGACGATGCTGGCCAACAGCGGGATAAACAGCAGACCCACGACCACCAGAAGAAATACTTGGGCGAAGTTGGCAAAAATGATCGCGTAGACCACATCGGTTTGCTGACGAATAAACTGCGGCCCGCCGGTGATGTTATGCATGGCAAACGCAGCCAACATTACCGCCGTTGCACCACCGCCGGGAATGCCAAGCGCCAGCAGAGTAGCCATTGAGCCGCCTTCAGAGCTGCTGTTAGCGGCTTCTGATGCCACCACGCCCTTCGGGTTACCCTTGCCAAACGAGTCAGGATCTTTATCACGACGCTTGGTTTCAATATAGGAAAGCAAGTTGGAAACCGAGGAGCCAACGCCAGGCACGGCCCCTACTAACACACCTATCAAACCACCACGAATCATCACAACCGGATAGCGCATTGCCATCTTACAGCCTTCAAATATCTCGCTGATTTTCACCTTACGCGAATCGGCGGATTCAACGATGAAGCCTTTGTTGGCAAGCTTGAAAAGTTCTGAGGCCGCAAACATGCCCATCATGGCAGGAATAACCGGAATACCATCAAGCAGATACGTTTTCCCCATGGTGCCACGCGCCAGACCAATTTCACTAAACCCAATGGTTCCCACCAAGAGGCCGACAAAGCCCGCCACCAAGCCTTTAAGTACCTGCTCGCCCTTCAGGCTCGCAATCAGCGTCATGCCCCACAGGATGACCACAAACATTTCGGAAGGGCCGAGCCTCAGCACCAGATAGGAGAGCGGCTGAATCATGAAAAACAGAACGAGATAACCCATCAGCGCGCCCACCACGGAGGCGGCCAACGCCACGCCCAGCGCCTGGTTGTGCTGCCCCTTGCGCGACATCGGGTAGCCATCAAAGGCGGTGGCAATGGCCGATGAAGTGCCCGGGATATTCATCAAAATGGCAGGAATACCCGCGCCGAACGAACCGCCGGTAAAAATAGCGGTTAAGAACAGCATGGCCTGAATGAAATCCATGTACATGGTCATGGGCAGGAAGATCGCCATGGCCATGGAAATCTGCAGCCCCGGCGTTGCGCCAAAGATTAGCCCCAGCACAATACCGGGTATTACCACGAGCCAGGGGCCAAAATTAGAAAAGAGCAGGTCCAGACCCTGCTGTACTGTGCCAAAATCAATCATATTGCCTCCTTAACTGGGTAGCAGTAGCAGCGTCATGGGATAGGGCAGCATCTGAGAGAAGAAGAACGCCACGGCGAACCCGAACGCTGCGCTAAAGCCCATCACCGCTAACCAGTTACGCTCACCTTTGAGGATCAAAAAGAGCGCGATGAACAGCACGGTCGCCACATCAAAACCGAGCGTTTCAAGCGATAACACATAGGCACCAAACAGAACTACGACGGGCAGCGTTTGATGTAACGGCTCCTCGTCGGCAGCGATGCTAAACAGTGTCCCCTGCTTTAGGCGTAGCAACAGCTCGATGGCGATAATCGACAGGACAATGACTGAAAGTGGCAGTATCAGCAGTAAATTCTGGGGTTGTGCCGAGACGCTGATCGCGTCCAGCAAATACCACAGCGTAAAGGAAGCCAGACCGATGAGAACCAGAAAGTCCCCATAGTCGCGTTTCTGTGCAGGCATGGTTCAACTCCAGGCTGGCCACATGAAAAGTGGCCAGCCATGACAGGAAGATCAGTTAAGCAGGTGTGCGTACTTTTCAAACACAGCGTAGTTTTCGCGCATCAGCTCGTTGGCGCGCTCGGGCCCAATCCAAACACCCCCCATTTCATTACGCTCGAGGTGCTCTTGAACGTCTTTACGGGCCAGCGCGCTCTGGATGGCTGAAGCAAGTGCTTCAAAGCGCTCAGGATGCTGACGCTCAACTTCGCTAGTGACCGCAAAACCACGCATCGAGCCCTGCAGTACCGGAACTTCTACGTCCATCGGTGCCAGCGCTTCGTTGATCGTGGGGGCATCCCACTGGTCGATGCGCTCGTCACTCACGATAGCAAGCGGCGTCAAGAACTCACGAATTCCCTCACTGCCCTGGGCACTGATAGAAACGAAATCCACCTGACCACCAGCCACCGCTGAGCGGGCTTCACCGCCGCTGTTGTACGTCACCAGGTTAAGGTTTTCTTGAGGAATACCAGCTTCTTCCAGCAGCAGACGGATCATCAGGTGACCGGCTGAGCCTTGAACCACCGCGCCACGCACCTGGCCGCGCTCTTCGCGAATCGCTTCCAGCAACGAAGGAAGATCTTCGTATCCGCTATCTTTATTGGCGGCGATCAGATCCAGGTCGAACCACTGAAAGTTGATATACGAAAAATCATCAACACTAAAGTTGGCACCACCGGTCAGAATCGAGTTGGCCAGGTAAGGAGCAAAGGTTGAGGCATAGGTGGTGTATCCATCGTCCGGCATGTTCAGCACGTAGTTGGATGCGACCTGAGTTCCTGCGCCTGGACGGTTAGTCACTTGCACTGGCACGCCAATCTCTTCAGCGATATAGCCTGACATAATACGCGCCAAACGGTCAGCACTACCGCCGGTACCAAAGCCGACGACCATATTGACCGGGCGTTCAGGATAATCATCTGCCGCAGCGGTAGGCATGATTAACGCGAGTGACGCGGCAACAACCGTGGCACCAGCGAGTAGTGATTTCATATTGAAGCTAAACGGAGCACAGATTTTCTTGGGCATAGCGAGTTCTCTTTTTTATAGAATTATAAAGTCTTCAAACAGGCTACTGCCTGCGGAGGACAAAGCTATCCCACAAACCTTTCACCAACCTTGCATGACGAAAAAAGCCAACTAAAGTCTAACCATATAACTGCTATACGTCAGATATCCCCCCGCCTGCATCATCACCGTTATTGCACACTCCGTGCATACGGTTTGCACTCCCCCGCTCGATACTGACATTGTCAACTTACCAGGAGGTACGTTATGAAAATGTCATTACGCCAAGTGTTTGCCCCGGCTCTGCTGGCTATCGCGCTAACCCCACTTGCTGTGGTTGCACAGGCAGACCAGCATGAAGGTCGTCATTCAGGCGCTGACCGCGAAACCTTCTCGCAGCGCATGGAAGAGCGCCGCCATGAAGTGTACGACCGCGCCGGTTTGAACGAGGAGCAGCAAACGGCCCTCAACGAGCTAAACGCAGAGCACTTCCAAGCCATGCAGGCGTTGCGTAAAGAGCACCAGGATAAAGTTGCGGATATTCTTTCCGAAGAGGAGCGTGAATCTTTAAAGAACGCCATGAAAGAAATGCGTGACGAGCACCACAGGGATGGTAGAGGCCACGGTAGACACGGCCCGCGCGTTCAGCATGAAGACGCTACGGAAACCGCTAGCGAGTAAGCGCTTTTTTACTGTTAAGTCTTGTCAAGACGCCCGGCTTTTGCCGGGCGTTTTTGTATGCGCGCCTTGCCAAAACCTCACCTACCATTTCCTATCACTATCAAGACTGATTTGTAGTAAGCGCTTAAACAGCGTATTTTATATTGAACGTTCATTCAAAATAAAATGTTTCATCACTTGTCTCAACCAATGGAGTCCGCCTGCATGGCGAAAGACAACCCCTCCCTGCCCTCTCGCGACCGCCTCAACCCCGTGGTTTTTCATGGCAGTATGGCCGGCATATTGATATTTCTGGTGCTCACCCTGCTGTTTACCCAACAAGCCGGTGCATTTTTTAATGCAGCGCTTGCCTGGGTCAGTACCACCTTTGGCTGGTACTACATGCTGGCGATTGTGGCCTATCTGGTCTTTGTCGTGGTGATTGGTATGTCGCGGTTTGGCAGTATTCGCTTGGGCCCCGATCATTCGCGGCCTGAATTTTCATTGCTTTCCTGGTCGGCGATGTTGTTCGCTGCAGGTATCGGCATTGATTTGCTGTTTTTCAGCGTGGCTGAACCGATTTCTCACTACCTGGCACCGCCCGACCTGACACCCGAAAGCCAGGCTGCGATGCGTAACGCCGTCGTTCAAACCTATCTGCACTGGGGGCTCTCCGGCTGGGGGCTGTACGTGTTGATGGGTATGGCGCTGGCCTACTTCAGCTATCGCCACCGTTTGCCGCTAGCCATTCGCAGCGCGCTCTACCCGCTTCTGGGCAAGCGTATTTATGGGCCTATCGGTAACGCGGTGGATATCACGGCGGTGGTTTCTACCGTATTTGGTATTGCCACCAGCCTCGGCATTGGGGTCATTCAGCTTAACTACGGGCTGGCCTACATGTTCGATGTACCGGAAACGATTACGGTACAAATTCTTTTGATTGTCCTGGTGGTCATACTGGCAACCATTTCCGTGGTTACCGGGGTCGAAAAGGGTATCCGCCGCTTATCCGAGTTTAATATGCTGCTGGCACTCTGCCTGATGCTGTTCATACTGTTTTCAGGCGACACGCTGACACTGCTCGATAAGGTAGTTAACAACGCCGGTGACTATCTTTCCGGCTTTGTGGCGGCAAGCTTTGACACGCACGCCTTTACCGATGATGGCGCCCAGGAGTGGAAGATGGGCTGGACGATCTTCTTCTGGGGTTGGTGGATCGCCTGGACACCGTTTGTGGGTCTTTTCCTGGCGCGTATTTCTCGTGGTCGCACCATTCGCCAGTTTGTCGCCGGTGCGCTGTTTATACCGCTTGCCTTCATTATGGTATGGATGTCGGTATTGGGTAATAGCGGTATTGAGCTGGTCGCCAACCAGGGCGTGGCAGCACTCGGCGAGCAGGCGCTTAATACACCGCAAACTACGATTTACACCCTACTTGAGTACTATCCTTACGCAGCCATCACGGCAGCGGTTGTCACGATCCTGGGCGTTGTGTTCTTTATTACCTCCGCTGACTCCGGCGCGCTGGTGCTGGCTAACTTTACGTCTATCTTAAGTGACGTTAACCACGATGCGCCCATCAAGCTGCGCATTTTCTGGTCAGCGGTGATTGGCTTGATCACCATTGCTCTACTGATGGCCGGTGGGCTTAACGCTCTGCAAAGCGCAGTAGTGATTACCGCGCTACCCTTCTCGGTGGTAATTTTTGCGGTCATGGTGGGGATGTACAAGGCGCTAAAACTTGAAGGCAACAAGGCCGATGCACGCCGCGCCATTACCGGCAGCGCTCCAGGCGGCGATTGGAAGGAGCGCCTGGACCGCGCCCTGGACACATCCAACCGAGCTGGCGCTGCTGCAACCATCAAGCACTCGATTCGCCCAGCCATGACTCAGTTTGCCCAAGAGCTTGAAAGCCGTGGCCAGCCCGCCAATGTGAGTGAAGAGCAGTTGGAAGGCGAGCCGCTCCCCAGGCTAACGCTGCAGGTGGATTTTGGCGATGCCACCAGCTTTGTCTATCAGGTGTATCCACACCGGATGCGCACACCGAGCTTTATTGAAGCCGACGATGACTTCTATGTGCGCCTGGATGTCTATCTGGCTGAAGGCGGGCTGGATAAAGACCTGAACGGTTATACCCGCGGCCAAGCGATTGGCGACCTGGTAGGCGAGTACGAGCGCCACCTGCACTTTTTGACCCTGGCAGGCCAGGAACGCGGCACCGTACAACCCATGCCTGGCAGCATCGGCGAACCGCCGGAGAATGCTCAGCTGTAACTGTGATCGCATTTACCCAAAAGACGAATCCCGGCCTATGTGCCGGGATTTTTGTGCCTAATCGTTCGAGCCTCGCGCCTCAAGGCTGAGAATCAACAGCAGAGAGGGTGTAACCCATTATTCGTCGCAAGCGGGCTGTCGTCAGAGGGGCAGATAATACCGCTCGGCACCATGCCGAGCGGGGGAGCGAGCGCGGATTAGAAAAAACCGAGCGGATTGATGTCGTAACTGACCAGTAGGTTCTTGGTTTGCTGATAGTGCTCAAGCGCCACCTTGTGGGTTTCACGGCCAACGCCGGACTTCTTGTAGCCACCAAATGCCGCATGGGCGGGATATTGGTGGTAGCAGTTGGTCCATACGCGACCAGCCTGAATGCCCCGCCCCATGCGAAAGGCAACGTTAATATCCCGGCTCCATACACCTGCACCCAAGCCAAACTCGGTGTCGTTGGCGATCGCCAGCGCTTCTTCTTCATCCTTAAAGGTGGTGACCGCCACCACCGGGCCAAAGATCTCCTCTTGGAAGACGCGCATCTTATTGTCGCCTTTCAGTAGCGTCGGCTGGATGTAGTAACCCTTGTCGTAGCTGGGGTCGAAGCTTTCTTTATCTCCACCGGTCAGAAATTCAGCGCCTTCCTCACGGGCGATATCCATGTACGACATGATCTTGTCGTACTGCTCTTGAGAGGCTTGAGCGCCTACTTGCACATCGGTATCCAAGGGGTTGCCGCGCTTAATAGTCCTGGTGCGCTCAAGCACCTTGGCCATAAATTCTTCGTACATGCTCTCTTGAATCAGTGCACGTGAGGGGCAGGTGCACACTTCGCCCTGGTTAAAGAAGGCCAGCACTAGGCCCTCTACCGCTTTATCGATAAACGTCGGCTCGGCGCTCATGATATCGGCAAAGTAGATATTGGGTGATTTACCGCCCAGCTCCACGGTGGAAGGAATAATGTTTTCAGCGGCGCACTTAAGAATATGTGACCCCACCGGCGTGGAACCGGTAAAGGCGATTTTGGCGATACGTTTGTTACTGGCCAGTGCCTGGCCGGCTTCTGCACCGAAACCATTGACGATATTAACCACACCCGGCGGCAGCAAGTCACCAATCAACCCCATCAGCACCAGCACAGATGCGGGCGTTTGTTCGGCGGGTTTAAGTACTACGCAATTACCGGCGGCAAGCGCGGGGGCCAACTTCCAAACAGCCATTAAAATAGGGAAGTTCCAGGGGATGATCTGACCCACCACGCCCAGCGGCTCATGAAAATGATAAGACACGGTGTTGGCGTCAATATCGGCAGCGGAGCCTTCCTGCGCCCGAATGCAGCCCGCAAAGTAGCGGAAGTGATCAACCGCCAAAGGAATATCAGCATTCAGGGTTTCACGCACGGCCTTGCCGTTATCCCAGGTTTCTGCCACGGCCAGCTTTTCAATGTTCTGTTCAATGCGATCAGCAATTTTTAGCAGGGTATTGCTGCGCTCAGCGGCAGAGGTTTTCCCCCAAGCAGGTGCAGCCTTATGGGCGGCATCCAGGGCTTTATCGATATCGTCAGCAGTAGAGCGCGGAATTTCGCAGAAGACCTGGCCATTGACAGGGCTAATGTTATCGAAATACTGCCCATTAACGGGCGGTACAAACTCACCTCCGATGTAATTGCCATAGCGTTTTTCAAACGAGACGACGGACCCATTATCACCCGGATTGGCATAAATCATGAGAAGGCTCCTGAGGATTATGATTATTAAACGTGCCCTAACAGTATTGTTTATTATTGCCAATGACGATATAGCTTGATGCTAGGGTTAGCCCTTATCCCTTGGTAGAAGACTGCCTCTGCCGCCAACGTTTGAGTGCGCTGTGGGTTCGTGCAGCGGTGTGGCGCACTACACCAAGTGATTCATCAAGCTGGCTTTTTGTATTTCCCTCCTCACGAGCTAACACTTCAAGGCTTTTGGCCTTCTCCGCCAGCGCCTCTGCGCCCATACTCAGCGACTCCCCACGAAGCTGATGTGCCAATCTGGCTATCTGCTGCCGAGCCTGTTCGCTAAAAGACGCTTCCGGCGTGGCAAGGTATGCGCTCAGTTGGGACACATAGTCGCTGATCTGCTGATGATACAAAGCAACCAGGTTTATCAAGTGCTCATCGCCCAAACTCTCCTGAAGCATGGTGAGCGTGTCAGCATTCAGTACATTGTGTTCAAAAACATCGCGTTCAAAAACATCATGCTCAAACGTATCGCCCTGCTCCTGCGCGGGCACCGCTGTCTTACGGGCTAGCGCTGACGGCGATAAATGCAGAGCAAGCACGTCACCAAGCGCCAGAAGCGAAAGCGGCTTGGTAATGTAGTCGTTCATTCCGGCAGCCAGGCAGCGCTGGCGGTCATTGCCTCCCGCTGTCATGGCAATAATGGGCACGTCCGCCAACCAGCCTCCTTGCTCACGCAGGTGCCGCGTCACCATCAAACCGTCCATATCAGGCAGCTGTATATCCATAAAGATTAAGTGCACCGGCAAGGACGCCGCCATGTCTAGCGCATCCTGCCCATTCTCGGCACACACGACCTCGCACCCCAAGCGTGACAAAAGCCCGGTCGCGACTTTGCGATTAATGGCGTTATCCTCCACTAACAGCAGTGCTGTACCCGCAAAGTTTCTCGTCTGCTCATTAGGAAGCACTGCCTCGACGGGCATCGCTTTAACCAGCGGCAGTTTGCACCAAAATGTACTTCCCTGTCCCAGCCTACTCTGCACACCCAACTGCCCGTTCATGGCTTCACTTAGGCGCTTACAGATAGCAAGCCCAAGCCCCGTCCCCCCGTAGCGGCGAGCGACCGATGCCCCCGCTTGCTGAAAAGGTTCAAATAACGCCGTTTGCTGCTCTTCACTAATCCCGCACCCGGTGTCGCTAACTTCCAGTAGCAGGTGCTCCACCGTTGAAGAGACCCGAACAGTGATCGCTCCGTGATCGGTAAACTTGGTCGCGTTCGCCACAAGGTTAAGCAAAATCTGTCTCAGACGACCCGCATCAGCCATCACCCAACGCGGCACCAGCGGGTCGATATGCATGCTTAACGCCACCCCTTTGGCCCTCGAACGCGGTTCAAATAGCGCTACTACGCTATCAACCAAGGGCCTTAATTCAGTAGGTGACGCTTCAAGTGTTAAATGGCCTGCTTCGATTTTGGAGAAATCGAGAATCTCGTTGATCATGGCCAACAGCTGGTTGGCGCTCTCATGAATCGTGCGCGCGTAATCTTCTACCTGGGCCGAGCTTGCTGGCTCACTGAGCAGCTCGCTCATGCCGATCACGCCATTAAGCGGGGTACGAATCTCATGACTGACCATGGCCAGGAAGTCGGACTTGGCATGATTAGCAGCCTGCGCCTGCTCGGCGGTCACTTCCAATTGTTGGCTTAGTTGCTCCTGTCGACGCCGGGCTGTCGCACTTTCACGCATTTCTCGGATCAGGAACGCAATGACCAACAACACAGCCAGGCTCATACCGACCAGCAGCGTCATTAATAATTTATAGAGCGCGCTTAACACACGGCGCTCTTCAGTGGCAGACTCCGCCAGGTAACCATTGATGGTGATGACAAACCGCTCGGTTAGCTGGGTGAGTGCTTCAAGCTCTGCTTCAATTAACACAATGGGCAGTTGATCCAGCACCTCATGAGGTGCAAACAAGAGGTCCAGCGGTTCCATCTGCTGGCCTATTTGCGTTAGCAACTGCCTCGCCCCTTCAATGTCAGTAATCAGTGAGTTGACTTCCCCTTCTTGAAGCAACATAAGACGGCTATACAAAAGTTCAAAACGCATATTCAGCTCGTTTTGTACCACCGGGGGCATCTCTGCACGGGATGCTGAAAGCAAGTGGTTAAGCAGCTGTACTGCATCACGATCGAGTTTATAGGCGACCCATGAGGTATCTTCGCGCAAACTTTGTGTGAGGTTGTCCTGCCGCCAAGAGGCCAGAGCAGCGACTACCAGCGCCGATGCAAACAGCAGCACGGTAATAATGGCCACCAGTTTAAGGCGGCGAGGATAACGCAGCAGGCGGGGCGAGCGCACTTTGGCTCGGTTAAAGAACATCTATACGCCTAACCTGCCAAACAGCTCTAAAGCGCACTTTTTCACTTAGCAGCGTCTCGTCCTGATCAAACGGATAAAGCACCCAAAGAGGCCCAAACTCGCGAATAGGGATGTGCTGGTTATTTCGTTTAAGTGCCAGAATGACGTCGTAATCATAAAAATCCTTGATCGGTATGTCAGCCACATAGCCGTTAAGGGCCGATACCTCTATCGCATCACCCTTGGCACCTACGTGCTCAAGCACATCACGTAACAACGGGCCTGAATATTGACTGACGCCACTTGTCCAGGGCGTACTCGTTTCAAACGCGTGCTGTGGCAGCCCCTCTAACATGTCAATATCAAAGTCGGCACCCGCTTCGGTATTCACATTTACAATATTGCCTCTTACTTCCAGCAAAACGTTACCATCTGGTGCTTCCAAGGGGGTGGACACATCGGCAAATCCAGCCAAGGGAGACCCTAGCACCAGCAGAACCCACCCCAGTAATAATGTTCTCACGATGACATCCTCATATAACTTTGCTCTATAGTTTTCTATTCAACTTTCGATACAAACACCCGTAGAGTATCGCGATCGGCTTACCCAGGTCAGGAAAAAAAGCGACTTTCTATATTAATTACAATTAGATACACCTACACAGCTACTTAAAGACTACTATTTTACTAAACATTACCGTGGGGTTATAAAAAAACTCCAGCTCATATGAGCTGGAGTTTTCATAGTGCCTGATACCTTTTAAAAAGCGCCTAGCGAACGATCATGACGGACACCTTTGAGTGATGAACAACATGCTCAGCATTCGGGCCCAGTACATAGTCGACAAACTTATGCCGAGTATGAGAAGCCATCACGATCAGGTCCACGTCCAGCTTTTTACCCACCTTAATGATGGCCTCCCAGGGGGAGCCATCGACAATAATGCTTTGGGTTTTAACATCCTGCGGAATATTGTCCTGAATAAACGTATGCTGCGCCTCTTTCATGGCTTCATGCGCTTTTGCAGAAAAATTCTTGGGGAAGTAAGCCCCTACCATCGGCATTTTGAGTTCTGGCAGCACAGTGACAATGTGCAACGACGCACCGAAGGTCTGGCAAAGCGTTACCGCCGTGGGCAACGCTTTCTTCCAGGAACCCTCTTCATTCAAGTCCACGGGCAGTAATATTTTTTGGTACATGACAACCTCCCTAGGCCACTGCCGCGCCATCATGATCAGACTTTTTACTACGCCGGCGACGCTGCATGAGCACAACAAAACCAAATATTGCCAACGCCGGTAGCCACATCCACTCTTTCGTCCAGCGGTCTACAGGGGCCAGTACTTCGATAATCTCCTGGTCGAAGTCAAACCCCAGGTCGGCGGCCTGGCTGCCGAAGGCGACGAAATCGACTAGCGTTTGATCACCGTCTACATACAGCTCCATACCGAGGTTTTCCAGGCGCTCCTGGCCCGTATCACCGCGGGGCACCGGGACCAGTACGTAGGTCGTCATTGGCGAGCCAAAAGCATCTTCACCAGCGATTTGTACCCGCAGGTTACTGCCATCCTCGACACGCTCAAGGGCATCAGCAAACTGGGCAGGCGGCACTGACGCATACGGGTCATGTATCTTGTCCATCCAGAAGCCTGGGCGGAAGAGCGTGAAAGCGACCAATAGCAGCAGCAGCGACTCATACCAACGATTGCGCGTCAGCATGTAGCCTTGCGTGCCTGCGGCGAAAATCAGCATCGCCACGGTGGCCACAATAAACACCACCACGCCCTGCATCGGGGTAACATCAATGAGCAGCAGGTCCGTATTAAAGATAAACAGAAACGGAAGCGCTGCCGTACGCAGGCTGTAGTAGAACGCCTGGAAGCCTGTCCGAATCGGGTCCCCTCCGGACACAGCAGCAGCCGCAAAAGAGGCCAGCCCCACGGGCGGCGTAACATCCGCCATAATGCCGAAATAGAACACGAACAGGTGGACAGCGATCAGCGGCACAATCAGGCCATTTTGCTGACCCAGCATCACAATCACCGGCGCCATCAAGGCCGAAACCACAATATAGTTAGCGGTCGTGGGCAAGCCCATGCCTAGAATCAAGCTCAGCAAGGCGGTTAAAAACAAAATCATCATCAGGTTACCGCCTGACAGGATTTCAACCACATCTGCAAGCACAAGGCCCACACCGGTTTGCGACACCGCACCCACCACGATACCCGCTGTGGCCGTCGCGATACCGATACCGATCATGTTACGCGCGCCAGTCACCAGGCCGTCCCACAGGTCTAAAAAGCCCTCTTTGATATCGGCGGCCATTTTGCTGCGCCCACGGAAGACGGCAATAATGGGACGCTGCGTCACCATAATAAAGATCATGAACACCGTGGCCCAAAAAGCGGAAAGCCCAGGCGAGAGCCGCTCGACCATCAAACACCAAACCAGCACAACAACCGGCAAGATATAGTGCAAACCGACCATTACGGTGGGTCGTGTCTGCGGCAGTTTAATAACCTTGGCGTTAGGGTCATCCATTTCCAGCTCAGGATAGTGAGACCCGATTTTCAAAAGCCCTACATAAATAATCGCCAGGCCGATTGAAATGACCCACGGCGTTGCCTCACCCAGCAAGGGCTTGAGCCACCCAAGGCCGTAATAGACCACCACCGACAGCCCCATTAACAGCAGCAGGCCGGTTAAAAATCCTATGATTTTGTTGAGTAATGGACGGGCTGGGTTATTGGAAGGCAGCCCTTGCATATTGGCTTTAAGGGCTTCCAGGTGAACGATATAAATCAGCGCAATATAGGAAATAATCGCAGGCAGGAAGGCATGTTTAATAACGTCCACGTACGGGATGCCGACATACTCAACCATCAAAAACGCAGCCGCGCCCATTACCGGCGGCATGATTTGCCCATTCACCGATGAGGAGACTTCAATGGCACCGGCTTTCTCAGCGCTAAACCCCACCCGTTTCATCATGGGAATAGTGAAGGTGCCCGTTGTTACCGTATTGGCAATCGAGGAGCCGGAAATTAGCCCGGTCATGCCTGATGCCACAACGGCCGCTTTTGCAGGGCCGCCTTTAAGATGGCCTAACATCGAGAATGCGACTTTTATAAAATAGTTACCGGCACCGGCCTTATCGAGCAACGCACCAAACAACACAAACAGAAAGACAAAGCTGGTAGATACACCTAGCGCGATACCAAAGACGCCCTGGGTACCCAACCACTGGTGGTTGATCAACCCTCCCAGGCTGACGCCTCGGTGGGCAAGAATGCCCGGCATGTACGGGCCAAACAGGGAGTAGCCAATAAATATCGCGGCAACCACCATCAGGGGTGGGCCAAGCGCACGCCGAGTAGCTTCCAGCAGCATGATAATGCCGACGATGCCCACCACGATGTCCTGCGTGATAGGGCGCCCGGGGCGCTGCGCCAACTCTGAATAGAAAAGAAACAGATACCCACCGCAAAAGGCCGCTACCGCTGCAAACATCCAGTCTTGTAGCGGAATACGGTCGCGCGGTGAGCGCTTTAACGCAGGATAGGCCATATAGGCCAAAAACAGCGCAAACGCCAAGTGAATAGAGCGTGCTTCAGTGGCACTAAAAACACCGAAGCCGATCATATAAGGGAGTGGAGATGCAATCCATAGCTGGAACAGCGACCACGCTGCTGCAATACTTACCAGCAACTTACCGGGTACGCCGTGAGGCTTCCTTGCCCCTGTGTCACTGGCGGCGACCATATCCTCCAGGTCGCTCTCAGTGGCGTTAGAGGGTTGTTTGTCATCACGCATACGCTTGCCCTGCCTAATGGTCAGCGCTGACAATCAGCGCTTTCAACAAGAAGCGCGGACACCCGAGGTGCCCGCGCTTAAACTTCAAAAGCAATCACTATTGATCCTGGCTAATAGCGTCACACTAGGATCTTATTCGATCCAGCCACGCTCGCGGTAGTAACGTGCAGCGCCATCGTGCAGCGGTGCAGTTAGACCGTCAGAAATCATGTCTTCTTCGTTAAGGTTTTCGAACGCCGGGTGCAGGCGCTTGAAGCGATCAAAGTTATCGAATACCGCTTTAACCGTTTCGTAAATAACCTCTTCATCCACGTCAGTCGATGAAACGAAAGTGGCTGCTACACCGAAGGTTTCAACGTCTTCGTCGTTACCACGGTACAGACCACCGGGGATCACAGAACGCGTGTAGTAAGGATACTCTTCGATCAGCGTATCGATTTCATCACCAGTGACCGATACCAGGTTCGCATCAATCGTGGTGGTGGCTTCCTGGATGGAGCCATTCGGGTGGCCTACCACATAGACCATCGCATCGATGTTGTTATCAGACAGAGCTGAAGCCTGTTCCGCCGCATCCAACTGAGATGCCAACGCGAACGTATCTTCGTCCCAACCAAACGCTTCCATGACGACATCCATGGTGTTGCGCTGGCCAGAGCCTGGGTTACCGATGTTAACGCGCTTACCCGGGAAGTCGCTGATATTGTCGATACCCGCATCCGCACGCGCGACAACGGTAAGAGGTTCACCATGCATGGTGAATACCGCACGCATGTCACCCCAGGGGCCTTCTTCTTCAAAGTTGGCTTCGCCGTTGTAAGCACGGTATTGAACGTCAGACTGGACAACGCCCATATCCAACTCACCGCTTTTCATGCCATTCACGTTGGCAACAGAGCCGCCTGTAGAAGGCGCATTACAGCGAATACTGTGCTCTTCGCTGCCACGGTTAACCATACGGCAGACCGACTGGCCTACGACGTAGTAAACACCGGTCTGGCCGCCTGTGCCGATTGTAATATAGCGCTCTTGAGCAACAGCGGGGGCAGCAAACGTAGCTGCTGCGATCAACGCGCCAGAAAAAGTGGCGGTAGAAAACACATGGCGATTCATGGATACACCTCTATCTTGATGTTGTGAGCGTTATGCGTTTTGGAACCACCGATGATCTGTTCCCTCGGGTGATTTTTCGTCCAAAACGTTTTCAAGACAAACTGTTATAGTTCGACATCCTGAAGTGCCGACCTTAACTACTTTAGCGAAAAAACCGCTAATTAGCGAAGCCAATACGTGGCTTCAAGGATACGAGCGGCGCCTATTGAAACACGACTCTAACGCTGCGTAACGTTTAGTCACCGTTAATTGCTATGCCTCTTTTGCATAGGGGATATGAGATAAGCAACCAAACTTCCCGAAAGCCTGCCTGGCCCGTCAAAGGGTTGGTTGCTTAATAAGGTATAGCTCAATAGGCAGGGGTAGCCAAGCCCGCATGGAGGTTCCCTGAGGTTCGCAACCTACACGCCGGCAACAACAACCAGAACCACACCACGCCCTAAGCGTGGTGTGGTTCCTTTTTACCGATTCTTATGGCGATACAAGCGCCGTCGCGCCTTGAAGAGACCTACTGATCGATGGGCTTGCAGAAGCCGGCTTGATCCGGAATCGAAATACAGTCGCCCACTTTAATGCCGCGTTCGGCGAAGTAGCCGCCATTGACTTCAAGGGCCGCCCAAAATGCGGCACCTGCCGGATAGGAGGGACAATTGGCCGGAACACTGGACTCACAGGGAGGCATGGTGTTAATCGCTACGATACGCCCCTCCTGATCGATAAACGCGATATCCAGCACAATGCGCGTGCGGTACATCCAAAAAGTGTTGCCAGCAGGCTGCTCGCTCTCGAAACGAAACAGCATGCCGCGGTTTTCAGGCAGCGATTCACGCTCCATCAACCCTCGCTGACGCTGCGCCGCGCTTTTGGCCACTTCCACTTCCAGCCGGTGTGGGCCTCCGTCACTATGAATAGCCAGAGGCAGTAAATCGCTCTCTGGGTCAGCGCCCTCAGCCCAGGCGAGCGCGCCCCAAACCGTACCGGGAAGCAACGCGACCAAAGGCAAGCCTAACGCAGCTTTTAGCATAAGACGACGAGTCGGGTTCATGGAGGCAGGTCCTTTAATCGGTAAGCTGGTCAATCGTCATGACTTTCATCGTATTGGTACCACCATGAGCATTCATGTGATCACCCCGTGTCAGGATGACATGATCCCCCGGCTCGGCAAGCTTATGTTGCACCAGCAGTTCCAGCGCACGACGATTAAGCTCGGTCGCGCTCATTTCTGAGGTATCAAACGGTAGCGACACGACGCCACGATATAGCGCCATACGCCGCTGCGCGATGGGGTTATGGGCAAGGCCGACAATCGGCAAACCAGAACGGATGCGCGAGGCAATCAAGGGGGTATAACCGGAGGCGGTCATGCAGGCAATCGCGGCCACACCGGTCATATGGTTGGCGGCGTACATAGCAGAAAGGGCAATGGTTTCATCGGGGCGAGTAAAGCCTTCATGAATCCGGTGGCCCGACTCTTGTGCCACCTTTTCACGCTCAGCGCCCAAACAGACACGCGCCATGGCTTCCACGGTTTCCACCGGATAGTCGCCTGCGGCAGTTTCCGCTGAAAGCATCACGGCGTCGCTGCTATCCAGTACGGCATTAGCCACATCAAACACTTCGGCGCGGGTAGGTAACGGCGCCGAGATCATGCTTTCCATCATTTGGGTGGCGGTAATCACCGCACGGTTGAGCGAGCGGGCGCGTTTGATCATGCGCTTTTGCACGCCCACCAGTTTGGCGTCGCCAATCTCAACCCCCAAGTCGCCTCGGGCCACCATCACCGCTTCAGAGGCTTCGATAATGCCGTCAAGCGTTGCCTCATCGGCCACAGCCTCGGCACGCTCAACCTTGGCCACTAGGCCAATCTCCTTGCCCTCTTCACCCAGCAGACGGCGCGCTTCCAGCATGTCTTCGGCATGGCGCGGGAAAGAAATTGCCAGGTAATCAACGCCAATCTCAACGGCGGTTTTCAAATCCTGTTTATCTTTATCCGTTAGCGCCGGGGCAGAAAGCCCACCGCCCTGTTTGTTGATGCCTTTATGGTTGGAGAGTTTGCCTCCCACTACCACGTGGGTATGAACCTGCTGGCCTTCTACACGGGTAACGTCCAGCACCACACGGCCATCATCCAGCAACAGGCGGTCGCCAGCGCCCACATCCTGAGCAAGGGTTTTGTAGTCGCAGCCCACTTGATGAACGTCGCCTGCATCACTGTCCATCGCCATATCCAGCACAAACGGCTGCCCCTCTTTCAGGGTCACCATGCCCTCTTTAAAGCGGGCAATGCGAATCTTGGGGCCCTGGAGGTCCCCCAGTGCTGCCACACTGCGCCCCAGCTTGGCAGCAATTTCGCGCACCCGTAAAAGACGCTGACGATGATCATCGGGCGTGCCGTGGGAGAAGTTCAAACGTACGACATCTACCCCCGCTTTCAGCATTGCCTCCAAAACGCCCTCACGGTCACTGGCGGGCCCCAGGGTGGCAACAATTTTGGTACGGCGAAGCGGGATATGTGTCTGTGCGTTCATAGTTTTCCTAAACAATCACGGGGTTTGTCATTAGCCTATCAGTATAAGACCACCAGGATGACAACCGTAAGGCGTGTGCACAAGTTATTCGCGTAAATCGACCGTAATTTCGAGCGAATACTCTTCGCAGTTATTACCTTCGCCGCCGCGATCCACCACTAAGAACTCGCCTTCACGCTCAAGCACCGACTGTATCGCATGCCAAGTGCCTGCTCGGTAGTTAACGCCCTGACGGCCGTCGGTAACAAACGCACGCACTGTCTTTGGATCAATCGTCTCGCCTGGCGGTGCGACCACCACAATAAAGCGTTCCTGATGCAGCGGCATAAATGCCTGGCTGCCCAGTGGATGGCGCTCTAAAAAGGTTAACTCAAGCGGTAAGGAAACGGGCTGACTCACAAACAGATTGATCAGCGTGTGGGCGTTTTCACCCAGGGTTTGCACCTTCGCCAGGCCGTGATGGCGCTGGGTACGCCCGGCGTTAATGGCAAACGAGGGTGACTCGCGCGCGTCGATGACCTCGCCAAAAGGCGCGAAGGCCTCACGCGTCAACGGCTCGGCGGTGAGAGTCAGCATGCAGGCCTCCTCATGGCTTTCTCCTTTACTTCAGCGAAAGAGCTTGAGCTTTGCGTGGCGGTTGACATCCTTGTAAAGCAGGTAGCGAAACGGTCCCGGGCCGCCGGCATAGCAAGCCTGAGGGCAGAAAGCGCGCAACCACATGAAATCCCCTGCTTCCACTTCCACCCACTACTGGTTTAGGTGATACACCGCCTTGCCTTCCAGCACGTAAAGGCCGTGCTCCATGACGTGGGTTTCATCAAACGGAATGACGCCGCCGGGCTGGAAGTTGACGATGGTGACGTGCATGTCATGGCGCACATCGTTAGGGTCGACAAAACGGGTGGTCGACCAGCGCCCTTCCGTGCAGGGCATCTCGCTGGGCGTGATCGCCTGCTCGTTGGTGACGAAGGCTTCCGGTACATCAAGGCCGTCCACGTACTCGAAGGCCTTGCGAATCCAGTGAAAGCGAACGGCTTCGCGGGATTCATTGCGCACTCGCCACTCCACCCCCGGCGGAATAAACGCATAGCCGCCCGGGGCCATAGCATGGCGCACGCCGTCCAGACTCAGCGACAGTTCGCCCTCGACCACGAACAGCACACCTTCGGCATCCTCCTCAGGCTCAGGCTTGTCGCTTCCGCCGCCGGGCTGCACTTCCATGATGTACTGGGAGAAGGTCTCGGCGAAGCCGGAGAGCGGTCGCGCCAGCACCCAAGCGCGGGTACCCTGCCAAAACGGCAGGTTACTGGTGACGATATCGCGCATGACGCCTTTCGGGATTAGCGCGTAGGCTTCAGTAAAAACGGCCCGATCCGCCGTTATTTGGGTTTGCGGTGGATGCCCGCCTTGAGGGGCATAGTAAACCGGATTGTTCATTGAATGGCCTTTTATGAGGTAACGGGCGGATGGTGTTTCGCCCAGTGGCGGGCGATATCGACGCGTCGAGCGACCCATACGCGATCATGGGTCTCTATATAGTCTAAAAAGCGCTGTAGGGCGCGGAAACGTCCCGGGCGTCCCAGCAAGCGGCAGTGCATGCCGATAGAGAGCATCTTGGGCGCTTCTTCCCCCTCTTCATACAGCACATCAAAGGCATCGCGCAGATACGTAAAGAAGTGATCCGCCGTATTGAAGCCCTGCGGCGCAGCAAAGCGCATATCGTTGGTGTCCAGCGTATAGGGCACAATCAGATGAGCGTGATCACTCCCCTGGCTGTCGGTAACGGTCGTCCAAAAGGGCAGATCGTCGCCGTAATAG
Source organism: Halomonas citrativorans (assembly GCF_014898005.1). Taxonomy (NCBI): domain Bacteria; kingdom Pseudomonadati; phylum Pseudomonadota; class Gammaproteobacteria; order Oceanospirillales; family Halomonadaceae; genus Halomonas; species Halomonas citrativorans. The sequence goes on along the minus strand of NZ_JABUYX010000019.1, from coordinate 18,101 downwards.
TCACTATCGTAAAGAAAACCGCCTTCATCCATAATCAGCTTACGGGTGTTGGGGCTATCGCGCCCGGTGTACCACCCCGCTGGCTTCTCCCCGTATAAGCGCTGAAATATCTCCACGGCTTTTTGCAGGTGTTCACGCTCAATGTGTTCGGCTACTTCTTGGTAGTGAATCCAGCGGTAGCCGTGACACGCGACCTCATGCCCCAACTCCTTGAATGCCTGGGCGACATCAGGGTTTCGCTCTAGCGCCATCGCCACACCAAATACCGTTAAAGGCAGCCCCCGCCGCTCAAATTCGCGAAGAATACGCCACACGCCTGCCCGAGAGCCGTACTCGTAGATCGACTCCATGCTCAAGTGGCGGTCAGCGTAACTGGCTGCGCCGATGATCTCGGATAAAAACTGCTCAGAGCCATTATCTCCGTGCAGCACGCAGTTCTCCCCACCCTCTTCATAGTTGAGGACAAACTGTACGGCGATTTTGGCCTTGCCTGGCCAGTTGGCATGCGGCGGTGTACGCCCATAGCCTTTTAAGTCACGCGGATAGCAGAGGTCAGTGGTTAGCGTCATCAGCGGGCCCTTCGGTTATCACCAAGCGTATAAATTCAATTAATTGACCATTATTGTATACAAAATAAACATATTAATAGCCCACGGCAATATTCCCAGGAATGGCTGATCAACCCATCGTATCTCTTATAACTTAAAAAGCGCCAAACCTGAGCGTGTAGACGAATCTATTAGCCTTTTTAATGAGAGTAAAGGCCTTGCTCTTGGCGATAAAGCCCCCTATTTTTGTATACAAGATACATCGGATCGTTTACCTACAGGATCGCGTGCTGTGCACATACATATTATTAACCCCAATACGACAGCATCCATGACCCAAGCCATTGGGCAGGCTGCTGAGCTTTACGCCTCCCCGGGGACCCGCATAAGCGCGTCTCAACCTGAATCAGGTCCGGTTTCCATTGAGAGCCATTTTGATGAAGTGGTAAGCGCAGTAGGCGTGGCCGAAGAAGTACTTAAAGGTGAGCAACAAGGCGGTATTGATGCCTATATTATGGCCTGCTTTGGCGACCCTGGTCTGCTTGCCGCGCGTGAAGTAACCCGCGCCCCGGTGATTGGCATTGCTGAGGCAGCCTTCCATTTAGCCACGCTAATCAGCACGCGCTTCTCCATTGTTACCACCCTGGGGCGTACCGGCATTATTGCCGAGCACCTGCTTGAGCAGTACGGCTTTCGCCACCACTGCCGACGCATTCGGGCCGCTGAAATTCCGGTACTAGACCTTGAGCACCACCCCGATGCGGCGTTTACCCGAATTGTCGAGGAGTGCTGCCGCGCCAAGGATGAAGATGATATCGGCGCCATCGTGCTGGGCTGTGGTGGTATGGCGAACCTCACCCAACAGATCAGCCACGAAGTAGGTATTCCCGTCGTTGAAGGTGTAAGCGCAGCCTTGAAGCTTGCAGAATCCCTGGTCGGCTTGGGACTGCATACCAGCAAGCACGGCGACCTTGCTTACCCACGACCCAAACCCTTTACCGGTAAGTTTGCCGCCCTATCAAACCTTCCATTGCCGCTTAAATAGCACGCTCATCAGAAGGTCAGAAATTCGTTAATCAGTGCATTCGTAAAAGAACCAGAACGCCCAGTAGTACGCCATGCCGCAAGCATCTTTCAGGCTACAACCTGAGAAACCAACAATACTCATAATCTTGCGAGGACGACATCATGAGCATTTCAAATGCTGCTCTTGCGTCAGAAGACCCTTCTACAGCGCGCACCAAAGCCCTGGGGGAGGAAAGCCTGGCCCCCCAGGGTACCCGAATTATGGGGCGAGGCTCCTACTTTCTGGCCTGGTTTGGTGGGTGCGTTTCCATCGGCACCTTTGCCATGGGCTCAAGCGTTGTCGGTACGTTAAACCTGCTACAGGCAACGCTTGCCATCGCCATCGGGTGCTTTGTCATCGGCATTGCGCTGGCGATTAACGGTGCAGCGGGCTACAAATACGGTATTCCGTTTATGGTGCAGGCGCGCAGCGCATTTGGGTTTACCGGTACGCGTATTCCCGGCCTGGTTCGCGCGTTGCCTGCCGTGGTGTGGTACGGCTTTCAAAGCTGGATTGGCGCAGGCGCACTCAACATGGTGTCAGCGACCCTGTTCGGCTTTGATAACCTGGTGTTTTACTTTATTACCTTCCAATTCCTGCAAATCGGCCTTTCGGTGATGGGCTTTCAAGGCATCAAGTGGCTGGAAAATATCGGCAGCGCGTTTATTTTGGCATCGCTGATGTACATGTTTTACGCCACGGTGCAGCGCTATGGCGATGAATTATCCGCCAGCCTGTTCACCATGGAAGGCTCTTGGGGCATGCCATTCTGGGGCGCCACCATGCTCTTTTTAGGCAGCTACAGCACCATGATGCTTAACGTCAGCGACTACTCGCGTGAGCATAAAAAAGGTACGGCCCAGAGCCTGCTTACCACCATTTACGCCATGTCGATTCTACCCTGTACGCTGTTTATGGGCCTGATCGGCTACATGGTGTCGGAAGCCACGGGCACCGCAGACCCCATTCAGGTGTTTGCCAATGCCGTGGATAACACGCCGCTACTAATGACCACTCTGCTGTTTATCGCCTTTGCCCAGGTCACGACCAATGTACTGAACAACGTGGTGCCGCCTACCTATGTACTAATGGACATCTTCAAGATCAAGTTCCCGGTCGCGACCGTCATTGTCGGCCTATTAGCGTTTGCCACCTTCCCTTGGAAGCTGGTTCAACCGGGCTCGGCTGCCGGTTTACAGCTGTTTGTCCAAACCTACTCGGCCTTTCTTGGCCCTATCTTTGCCATTCTGGTGGTGGATTACTACATCATCCGCCGCCGCACGCTGGATATCAGCAAGCTCTACGACCCCACCGGCCCTTATCAAGGCGTCAATAAAGCGGCTCTCGTTGCGACCGCGGTGGGCATCTTGGCAGCACTCTTTTTCTCTGCGGTCTCCTGGTACGCCAGTTTAATTCCCGCCGGCCTGACCTATTACCTGCTGATGAAACACTGGCCCGCCTGCCAGCGTTTTACACGCTAACCCTTCCCAATCCGACGGCTGCCTACGTGCAGCCGTGCTGACGATTAATGCAGAGAGACTATGCAGGAGCTATTCTCCTCAGCTCTGGCAGCGTGTTCTACTTTGGCTTGATGCGACAGTTTAGACGATGTAAAAGCGCCATCGGCTTTGTGCCGATGGCGCTTTTTTAGAGTGCAGGCAGCAACGAAAACGTCAGCGCCTAGTGGTTTTTCTCAAGCGTTAAATGGTTGTCTATTTCCTTTATCCTGTCTTCCGTGTGGTGATTGACGTAGAGCACCGTGGTTTCCTTGCCTTCACAGATTTTCTCGATGAGCGCAAGAACGAGCTGGCGGTTCATGTCATCAAGGCCCAGGCAGGGCTCGTCGAGTATTAGAAGCGGCGGGTGCTTCACCATGGCACGGGCAATCAGTAGCAACCGCTGGTCGCCGTAGGAAAGCTTATTGAACGGCTGGTCGGCACGCGTTTTCATACCCAGTAAATCAAGCCATTGGTCGGCAATCTTTTGCTGATTATCGGTAGATTTTGTGTAAACGCCGATACTATCAAAAAAGCCCGAAATGATGACGTTCCTGCAGCTAGTGCTGACACGATACTCCCATTGCAGGGCCGTGGAGACATAGCCGATGAACTGCTTGATCTGCCAGATACTTTCGCCGTTACCGCGCTGGAAACCAAACACGAAAATATCGTTGGTATAGCATTGCGGGTGATCTCCCGTGATCAAGGACAATACGCAGGTTTTACCGCTGCCGTTAGGACCACTCAGTTGCCAGTGTTGCCCGCGTTCGATCGTCCAGTCGAGCTGGTCCACAATGACGGTATCGCCGTATTTAATCGTCGCTTGTTTAAGCTTCACTAACGGCTGGTTGGGGTCGAGCGCGGGCAACTGATGGGCAGGGTCGGCCTCGGGTACGCTTAAGTCAGTCGTTTTCAAATGCAGCAGTTGGTAAAGCTCGTTGAAGGCGGCCTCATCCTGGCGGTCTACTGTAAACGCCAGTCGCCCACCTTCCCTACGCGCTCTATTGCCTTGCTTTTTATTCTCTTGCGCCGGGTCTGGCCGGTCCTTATCCAGGTAAGCCACGTGAGTGATGAAGTCCGGCATTTCGTCGAAGCGATTGAGCACCATCACCATGGGGACGCTTTCGATAATAGAGGCAAGATGGGCTTGCAGCATGGCGAGCGTGTCGACGTCCAGGCCATCGAACGGCTCGTCCAGAATGAGCAAATCGGGCTTGTTAGCCAACGCTCGGATCAGCATGACTTTGCGGGTTTCACCCGTGGAGAGTTTGCGAAAGGCGCGGTCGAGGAGTTTCGTCAGCCCGAATTTCTCCACCAGTTCGTAAGCCAGTTCGGCATCCTCGCAGTGCTCGAAAATCATTTCACTGACCGGCGTGCCGAGCGACACGACATCCATGATGTCGGCATCGTCTTTTTTCAGCTCTTCTGCGATAAGCTCGGCTTGCGCTTCAAAAGAGACCAGCCCGACGCGCTCGGGAAGCCCTTGAACAGTGCCCGCTTCAATCTTGCCAATACCAGCCAGTGCCGCCGCGAGGGCCGACTTACCGGAACCGTTAGCGCCGGTGATGACCCAGTGCTGGTGAGGTTCGATGGTCCAGTCAATCTCGCTTAGAGTGAATCGATCATCAAAACTGATCGTCGCATTGTTTAGCTGAATGCTCGCCAAGCGGATTGAAGGCTCCATGAACATGTTCCTTACATTGGTAAAAAATCAGGGTTTGGAAAGTCTTTATCCAGGGACAAAAAAGCCGAGCATATCGTGGTGGATATCTCGGCTTTCCATTGACTAGCTAACGGTTAACCCGTGGGTTAAACGATCTTCTTCATATCCGCCATGTGGCCACGCAGCACGGCGCCAACAGCTTCCACCGGGTGAGCGCGAAGCGCATCGTTGACCTCGATCAATCGTGCGTTATCGACACCGTTGTCGTCCAGATCAAGGCCTTTACCGATGACATCGGATTTAATGCCCTTCATGAAGTCTGCCAACAGCGGCACACAGGCGTGGTTGTACAGGTAGCAACCGTACTCTGCGGTATCAGAGATCGTCGCGTTCATTTCGTACAATTTCTTGCGCGCGATGGTGTTCGCGATGAGCGGCGTTTCGTGTAGCGACTCGTAGTAGGCAGACTCGGCGATAATGCCCGCTGCGGTCATGGTTTCGAACGCAAGCTCAACGCCCGCCTTCACCATGGCGACCATCAAGATGCCGTTGTCGAAGAACTCCTGCTCGGAGATTTCAACGTCGCCAGCAGGCGTTTTCTCGAAGTTGGTTTCGGCAGTGTCTGCACGCCATTTCAGAAGGTTAGCATCATCGTTTGCCCAGTCTTCCATCATCGTGCGGGAGAAGTGGCCGCTCATGATGTCGTCCTGGTGCTTGTTGTACAGCGGACGCATGATGTCTTTCAGCTCTTCCGCCAGATCAAAGGCCTTGATCTTGGCCGGGTTGGAAAGACGATCCAGCATGTTGGTCACGCCGCCGTACTTAAGCGCCTCGGTGATGTTTTCCCAGCCGTACTGAATCAGTTTGGAGGCATAACCTGGCTCAATACCCTCTTCGATCATTTTATCAAAGCAGAGGATAGAACCGGTTTGCAGCATACCGCAAAGAATCGTCTGCTCGCCCATCAGGTCGGATTTAACTTCCGCGATGAAAGAGGACATCAACACGCCCGCTTTGTGGCCGCCAGTGCCCACTGCGTAGGCTTTCGCTAGCGCAAGCCCTTCGCCTTTGGGATCATTGGCTTCGTGCACAGCGATCAAGGTAGGAACGCCGAAACCACGAACGTATTCAGCACGCACCTCAGAACCCGGGCACTTGGGCGCCACCATGATGACGGTCAGGTCATCACGCACCTGCATGCCCTCTTCTACGATGTTGAAACCGTGGGAATAAGACAGGCAAGCGCCTTCTTTCATAAGCGGCATGACAGCGTTCACCACTGCGGTGTGCTGCTTATCCGGGGTCAAGTTCAGAACCACGTCCGCCGTCGGGATCAGCTCTTCATAAGTACCCACCACGAAACCGTTTTCAGAGGCGTTCTTCCAGGACTGACGCTTTTGCGCAATGGCTTCAGGACGCAGTGCGTAGGAAACGTCCAGGCCGCTGTCGCGCAGGTTCAACCCCTGGTTGAGACCTTGCGCGCCACAGCCAATCACTACCATTTTCTTGCCTTTCAGCGCGTCGACACCATCAGCAAATTCTGAGCTGTACATGAAACGACATTTTGCAAGCTGAGCCAGCTGTTCGCGTAGCGGCAAGGTATTGAAATAGTTAGCCATCGTTTACATCCTGATTAAGTATCATCACGCTATCGATGCACGACACACCGACACGAAAAAAGTGACACAGCCGCTCAATACGGGATCCAGCGCTATGTAAGTGAATCCAATCTAACCAAAAACGACTATTTCTTAAATTGATATATTTGCAACAACACGTCCCTATTTTCACAAAACGCTATTATCATGGCGCTTATGAACTTTAAACTTTTGAAACAATTCCTCGCGCTGGCCGAAACGCTGCATTTCGGCCGTGCAAGCGATGAGTGCTACGTCAGCATTTCTGCGCTTTCGCGCAACATCCGCCATTTGGAAGACGAACTGGGCGTGTCGCTGTTCAACCGCGACAACCGGACCGTGGTGTTGACTCAGGAAGGGCAAAAATTCCTCAAATATGCCCGCGATGCCAGCAGCCAATGGAATTTGATTCGTCATGAGTTAACCGACAATCTTGACCAATTAAGCGGTGAAATCAGTTTGTATGGCTCGGTGACGGCAAGCTACAGCTTTTTGCACGAGCTGCTTCGCCGCTTTCGTATCGCCTACCCGGCCATTGAAATCAAACTGCGCACCGGTGACCCGGAACACGCCATTGCGCACGTACTGGATGGTAAAGAAGACCTTAGCATCGCAGCAAAGCCTGCCCATCTACCGCGAGGCCTGGCCTTTAAGCCCATCGCTACGTCGCCGTTGCTGTTTATTGCCCCGCTGGAACAGCAAGTGCCGAATGCGCCAACCGGCACACCATTCACACCAGCAGAATGGGCGAACACGCCTATGATTCTATCGGAAAGCGGCGTTTCCAGAGCGCGTGTAGATGAGTGGTTTCGCAAGCTAGACATCTCGCCACGTATTTATGCCCAGGTCACCGGTAATGAAGCCATTGTCAGCATGGTGAGCTTGGGCTTTGGTATTGGCGTGGTGCCTAAAATCGTCCTCGACAACAGCCCATTGGTGGGTCGCATTCGAGTACTCGACGTAGCGCCGGAATTAGCACCCTACGATATTGGCTTGTTTACCCTGAAGAAGAACCTGAAAAACCCGCTGGTCGAGGCGTTCTGGAGCTTGATGTAAGCCCTGTTCGCGGCGTTAGCGATTAAGCTCACTTCAGTCCCCAAATATCTGCTGTAGGTCCGGGGCGCTCTCCTCTTCTTCGACCATGGAGAGCGAGGCTTCAATCGCTTTTAGGTGGCGGCTCATAAAGGCTTTGGCGCGCTCGCCGTTGCCGGACTCCAGATAGCCGATCAGGTCGTCATGGTCGTGGGATTCGCAGCCCAGGTGGCCACGGTGGCCATATACCGCAAGAATAAGCGATGAGCGCGAGCAGAGGCGTTCTACAAATTCGGCAAGCGTGGCGTTGCCAGAAAGCTGGGCGAGGCGCACATGAAAATCTGCTGACAGGCGAATAGCAGTGCTCTGTTGACCACTGCGCAGCGCGTGACGCTCCTCGCGGGCCATCTCGCGCAGTTCAGCAGCTTCTTTTTCACCGATTCGCTTTGCCACATCGGGCATTAATCCGCACTCGACAAGCTGGCGGGCATCGAAAACATCCTTGGCTTCATCGGCGGTGGGTCGGGTAACACTGGCACCGCGGCGGGGCGTTAGGGTTACCAATTGCTCCAGCGCAAGACGCTGTAAAATCTTGCGTATGCCGGTACGGCTAATGCTAAACACGTCAGCAAGCGCATCTTCACGCAGCCTGGCACCGGGTTTTAGGCGCTGTTCAACAATCGCATCACTTACCGCACGATATATAGCATCGTGACGTTCATCGCCCTCTTTTTCTGGAGCAACCCGCTTCGCGGTCGCCTGCGCATCACTCATGTGGCTCTCCTATCGCCTCCTTACATTTGCATCGCGTCATGATATCGCGCTTGGCCTTGCCTGGGTGGGCGATATTACATGACGTTCGGCTAATGATGAGCAATAAAAAAGCGCTGCGTCCAGAGGACCGCAGCGCTTTCAGCGCCATGCAAATGGCTTAACAGGGATCTACTTTTTTGCCGACTCTGCTGACTTCTGAACGTTATCAGCCGCTTTCTGCGTGGTATTGCTCGCCTTCTGGACATTTTCTTCGGCCATTTTGGCGCTGTCCTGCATAAAGCTCTGGCTGATAGAGGTGACTTTTTCAGAATCCCCTTTCACCCGCTCCATGAAGTCACTGGCAACGCGCTGCTGGCTTTCCATGGCTTTCTTAAAGCCATCGGCATCTTTAACTTCCAGCCAGGTGCGTGCTTGGGAAATGGTCATATCTGAGTAAGCGCGGGCAGCATCAAGTTGAGCACCCATCAGCTTTTCATAGTAATCAAGCGCTGCATGCGTGTAAGAACGCATGGGTGATACAAAGGCAGACTCGAACTGTTGGGTGTTATTCTCTGCAGTCTTCATCATAACGACATCTCCTTGAGTTAGCTAGCAGGCCGCCGCCCGTTAGTCGTGGAGGCGCTGCTGATGCGTTGGCATTTGCCGCTGCTGTACGTAAACCTAGCAGCGCCTTTTGTGCATCGCAACATGGTTTTTTATATTCTCGTGCGCCACATGCCTCTACAGCTCTCAATATGATTTTAAATCAGCAGGTTATTCGATTTTTAATTTAAATCACGAATCGTGATTGCCTGGCGCGCAACCCCATTATGAGCATCCAACATACGCGTAAACCACTCGGTGACCGGATCATCGGGTTCGGTCATCGGCTCGAGCGAGACGGTGTGTGCCCACATCATGCTTCCAAACAGTAAGTAATCGATACCGCTGGGTGTTTCGCCATCCAGAAAAGGACTGCCATGTAACTGCTCACGTACCGGCGCCAGCACTTGGTAAAGCTGCTGCTTGCCCTGCTCGGGGTTATGCACATCTTCCAGGCGTGCCCCAAAGCGCGCTTCACGGGTTTTACGAAAGTAATCACGGTCATCAGGGTGAATGGCGGCCAATAAATCCAGTGCAACGCTACGAAACAGGGCAGGCGTTACGCTGCGCTCGACATAGTATTTAAAAAACAGCGCGCGTTGGTACGCCACTCCTTCACCCAAAACAGGGGCATCGGGATAGGCTTTATCCAGGTAGCGCATTATCTTAAAACTATCGGTAATGACCTGACCCCCATCGCACAGCACCGGGACTTTATCGTAGTCGGCGAACGCCAGCGCCTGCTTGTCCTCAAACCGCCAAGCGATGGTGTTATAGGCCAGACCTTTATGAGCAAGCGCCATACGCACACGCCAGCAATAGGGAGAAAAACGCAGTCGTTCGTCACGGCCACACAGGTCATAGAGCGTACGTGTCATGTTTTTGCCCTTACCGTTAATGAAAAGAGGAAATTTAAAAATGGCGCATTCATCGCCATTGAGCTTAAAGCACTGGCTGGAGAAGTAGCGAGTCTCAGCACTGTCTTTTAGTCTAATAACGACCCTCTTCAATGAAGCTTAAAAACAATTAACAACACATATAAAACAATCATTTATAATTCACGCAAGGGCTTATATAGACCTTACAAACTTGCCCCTTTTGGCAAGACCTGTTTCGTAATAGTGTTATTATTTGCTCTGAGCCGTATCTTTTCAATGTTGCGCTTAGGAAGCCTCTGATTAACGTAATGAGCACAGGTCAGACAAGGCAAAAATCAACGAAAAAGCGGAATTTACAATTTGTAAATGAGCATTTTAAGATGATTTTTAACGCAGTATGACCAAGCGCAATAGTTAATCAGAGGCTTCTTAGCACTTAAACCATTAGACAGAGATAGCGCATACCCATAAATAAAAAGGCAGTTTTCTTATGAACGAAACAACACTTGCTCTTCTGGCTTTTTTGCCATTACTGCTGGCAGGTATTTTACTCGTTGGTTTTAAAATACCGGCCAAAATAGCGATGCCGATTGTATTCCTCACCGCAGCCACTATTGGGCTGACGGTTTGGGATATGTCATTTAGCCGCGTGGCCGCCTCGACTATCCAAGGCCTTATCCAAACAGCAGGCCTGCTGTGGATTATTTTTGGCGCCATTTTGCTGCTCAACACCTTGAAGCATTCAGGGGGCATTACCGCTATTCGCAATGGTTTTTCAGGCATCAGTCCAGACCGTCGCGTTCAGGCACTGATCGTTGCCTGGCTGTTTGGTTGCTTTATTGAAGGCGCTTCTGGCTTCGGCACCCCCGCTGCCGTGGCCGCACCGCTAATGGTTGCCTTGGGCTTCCCGGCACTTGCCGCTGTCGTGGTGGGCATGATGATCCAATCTACCCCGGTGTCGTTCGGCGCCGTGGGCACGCCTATTATCGTGGGCGTGGGCAGCGGGCTGGACCGCGCGGGCATAACGGCACAATTGGAAGCGGATGGCTCCACTTGGGGCACATTTTTCCAACTGATCACCAGCGAAGTGGCTATTACGCATGGCATCATCGGCATCTGCATGCCGCTGATTTTGGTACTGGTGATGGTGCGTTTCTTCGGCGCCAACCGCTCCTGGAAAGAGGGGCTTTCGATTGTACCGTTTGCCCTTTTCACCGGCATTTCGTTTGTGATTCCTTATATGTTGGTGGGCGTTTTTCTGGGCCCAGAATTTCCCTCCATGATTGGCGCCATGGTCGGCTTGGCAATTGTTGTACCGGCAGCGCGTAAAGGCTTTTTGCTTCCCAAAGATACCTGGGACTTTCCAGAATCAACCTCTTGGCCGGATGAGTGGATTGGCAACCTGCAAATCAAGCTTGAAGATGTGGCCGGAAAAGCCCCGATGTCTACCTTTATGGGTTGGGTTCCCTACGTATTGCTTGCGCTGTTCCTGGTAGCCTCACGAACCATTGAACCGCTGCGGGTGGCGCTCACCTCTATCAGTCTGGACTGGAACAATATTCTAGGCGAAACGGGCGTTAGCGGGGGTGTACAGCCGCTTTACCTGCCAGGCGGGATTATTTTGGCGGTAGTGATCGTGACCTACTTCCTGCACAAGATGAATCCGAGCAAAATAAGCGCGGCGGTATCAGAATCCACCAAAACGATATTGGGCGCAGGCTTTGTATTGATTTTCACCGTACCCATGGTACGTATTTTGATCAATTCAGGGGTTAACGGGGCGGACCTGGTGTCAATGCCGGTAATGATGGCGCAGGCAGTTGCTCATGGCATGGGCAACATTTATCCCTTCTTCGCCCCCACTGTGGGCGCCATGGGTGCCTTTATTGCAGGTTCCAATGCGGTTTCTAACCTGATGCTGGCAGAGTTCCAATTTAACGTCGCCCAAACGCTGGGTGTTTCAACTGCCATGATGGTGGCTCTGCAGGCAGTCGGTGCCGCTGCGGGTAACATGATTGCGATTCACAATGTTGTGGCGGCTTCTGCGACCGTTGGCCTGTTGGGCCGTGAAGGTACGACCATTCGTAAGACTATTATCCCCACCATCTACTATCTTGTCTTCGCGGGCATTATTGCGATGGTAGCGTTCTATGTGCTTGGCGTTACGGACCCACTTATGTAGAACATCTGACTAGCGTCACCCTTTACGACACCCCAAGCCTGCCTTGGGGTGTCGTGCTTTAAACGCAAGGAACGTCGTTAGAAAGCCGCGCATTCGTTGATGTGATCGCTAATGTAATAGTTGACGTGCTAATCGATGCGTTTTAGCGAGGTGGCATGCTGCTGGCCGCGTATGACATAGCTTTGCGCGTTCAGCTTAAGCCCTTCTATGGCATCAGCAGAAAGCGTGCGTACTACCCGCGCAGGTGAGCCCACAATCAGCGAGTTGGGCGGAAACACAGCGCCCTCTTTAATAAATGCCCCCGCACCTACTAGGCTATTTTCGCCGATCACCGCGCCGTTAAGCACCACGGCTTGAATACCGATCAAACAGCCATCGCCTACGCTACAACCATGCAGCATGGCCTGGTGGCCCACCGTGACACCGCGCCCCACTTTGAGCGGATATCCTGGGTCGGCATGCAATACCGCGCCATCCTGAATATTGCTCTCTTCGCCTATTTCCAAAAGGTCGCTGTCACCGCGCAACACCGCTTGATACCAGACGCTGGAGCGTGCTTTTAAGGTTACCTGCCCTATCACGTCTGCGGTTTCAGCAACGTACACGTCGTCATGAATATCAGGCTGGTGCTCACCGAACTGGTAAATAGCCACATCGCTCTCCTTTGATTATTGTCATCGCCTAGGCTAGCGTCTGTGTCAGCCGCTGAGCAACGTGAATCTTTTAGCCAGGTACTTTATCAAGCCAGCATTTTCATCAACCAGGCATTTTCATCAGCAAAGCATTACCACGGCTCCATACGCATGGCTGAGCGCTCCAGACGTTCGCTCTCTACTTCCAGCTCCCGTAGCAGCTCGGTAATGCTGGTGAGATGCTCCAGCGCCACCTGCCTGGCCTGTTCGGCGTCGCCTGCGACAACCGCATCATGCAGCCGGGCATGCTGGCGGTTGATCATTTCACGCGGGCCCGTACGGTGGTAAAGATGCTTAACCGAGGCAAATACCGAACTTAGCAGCAGGTCGGTCAGGCTTTGCAGTGTATGTACCAGCACCGGGTTGTGCGATGCCTGGGAGACGGCGAGATGAAAGGCGTGGTCAAGCCGCGCCAGCCGCTCAACGTCAATGCTCTCGGCGTGCTCGGCATAATCCGCCAGCTCCTGGTAGCGCCGGGTAATCAACACGCGGTCCATGGAGGTACCTCTCGTCGCCGCCAAAAAAGCCGACTCTCCTTCCAGCAGAGCGCGCACTTCGAGCAGATCAAACAGCGTGCGCGGGTGATCATGGAACAGGTGCATCAACGGGCTTTTATCCTGCATGGGGAGAAGCGATGCCACGGTTGAGCCATGCCCTTGGCGAGTTTCAATCACGCCTCTGCTACGTAGAATGCGCAGGCCTTCACGCAGCGAGGCTCTGGATACTTTAAGCCGCTCGCAGAGGCGCCGTTCAGAAGGCAGCAGTTGGCCAGGCCGAAAGACGCCATCCAGAATCAAGCGCTCCAAACGGGCGGCAACATGGTCAGGCGTACGCAGGCCAAGTACAGGTTCTTGATTGGAAAAGGACATCTGTTTTCTCTCATCCAGGCGCTGGTTGGTCGCCCATGGCAAGGTAAGATTTACCCGTTGGCAAGCAGGCGGCAGCGCGTTTCAACATCGACTAATTACTGGTCTGACCATTGCACCACACCCTGGACAGCCGCACAAAAAAAGCTCAGATTGATGCCATAGCGAATTGACCGTGCGGTTACCTTTAACGATAAAAAAACCAGAGAAGTTGTGATGAATATTCTCTTTGATGAGCGCCTTGACGGCGAGCTGGTCCACCGCGATAAAGCCGAGGTTTTAAGCGATATACAGCAGGCAGTGCCCTCCATGACCCTGCTGCACCGGGAAGAAGACCTGCGCCCTTTTGAGTGCGATGGCTTGGCGGCGTACCGGGTGCTACCCATGCTGGTGGCGCTGCCTGAGAACCTTGAGCAGGTTGAAGCCCTGCTAAAGCGCTGCCACGCACTTGATGTACCCGTAGTGACGCGCGGTGCGGGCACCGGCCTTTCCGGCGGCGCACTTCCGCTGGAACAAGGTGTGCTGCTGGTAATGTCGCGTTTTAATCGTATTTTAAGCGTTGACCCGGACGCCCGCCTGGCGCGTGTGCAGCCGGGGGTACGCAACCTGGCTATTTCTGAAGCGGCCGCGCCTTACGGGCTTTACTACGCCCCTGACCCGTCATCTCAAATCGCCTGCTCAATTGGTGGCAACGTGGCAGAAAACGCAGGCGGCGTGCACTGTTTAAAGTACGGGCTCACGGTGCATAACGTACTTCGTGTTGATGTGCTTACTATTGAAGGCGAGCACATGACGCTGGGCGCCGAGTCGCTGGATGCGCCGGGGTTTGATCTTCTAGCACTGATGAATGGTTCAGAGGGCATGCTCGGTGTGGTGACTGAAATTACCGTTAAGCTGTTGCCCAAGCCGGAAACCGCCAAGGTCTTGATGGCAAGCTTCAACGATATTGAAAAAGCGGGCCGAGCGGTGGGCGATATTATTGCCGCAGGCATCATTCCAGGCGGGCTGGAAATGATGGACAGGCTAGCCATTAAAGCGGCTGAAGATTTTGTTAAAGCGGGCTACCCCATGGATGCTGAAGCCATTTTGCTGTGTGAGCTGGATGGCGTTGAGGCAGATGTAGATGACGACTGTGAAACGGTACGTCGGGTACTCGAAAAGGCAGGCGCCACACAGATTCAGCAGGCCCGCGATGAGGCTGAGCGAGCCATGTTTTGGGCCGGACGTAAAAATGCCTTCCCTGCGGTTGGCCGTATGTCGCCAGACTACTACTGCATGGACGGTACGATCCCGCGCCGCGAATTGCCGCGCGTACTCAAGGGTATCGCCGCACTTTCTGAACAGAGTGGCCTGGACGTGGCCAACGTGTTTCACGCAGGCGATGGCAACATGCACCCGCTGATTCTGTTTGATGCCAACAAAGAGGGGCAGCTTGCGCTTGCCGAGGACGTTGGCGGCAAGATTCTGGAGCTTTGCGTGGAAGCGGGCGGGTCCATTACCGGCGAGCACGGCGTGGGGCGCGAAAAAATCAATCAGATGTGCAGCCAGTTCCAGGCCGATGAGATCCGCATTTTTCATGCGCTAAAAGCCGCGTTTGATGCAAAGCGCCTGCTCAACCCCGGTAAAAACATCCCTACGCTTGCTCGCTGTGCCGAATTTGGCGCCATGCATGTGCATAACAATGAATTGCCGCACCCGGAGCTTCCGCGGTTTTGATGGCATAAGGAACACTCATGACCGATCTAGCGATTAACGCCGCAGACCGCGATATCTCTGAGCGCCTGTGTGACCAGGTGCGTAACGCGTATGAAACGCGCACGCCACTGCGTATTGCAGGGGGGAACACCCGTGCGTTTTATGGCCGCCCTGTGGAAGGCCAGCCGCTGCACATGGCAGAGCACAGCGGAATTGTCTCTTACGACCCCGTAGAGCTGGTGGTCACCGTGCGGGCGGGCACACGATTAAGCGTGCTTCAGGCAGCGCTTGCCGAACACCATCAAATGCTCCCCTTTGAGCCGCCCTCTTTTGGTGAGAACAGCACCATTGGCGGCGCTGTGGCGACCGGGCTTTCTGGCCCCCGGCGCCCCTGGGCGGGCGCCGCACGCGACTTTGTGCTCGGCACACGCATTATTACCCAAGAGGGCAAACTGCTGCGCTTTGGTGGCGAGGTGATGAAAAACGTGGCGGGGTATGATCTTTCCCGCTTAATGACCGGTGCCCAAGGCACGCTTGGCGTACTGGCCGATATCTCCTTTAAGGTGCTGCCTGTTCCCACCGCAAGCCACTGTCTGCGCCTGTCACTAAGCCTTGAAGAGGCCTTACACAAACTGGCTGAACTTGGCCGCGAGCCGCTACCCATCACTGCCGCCGCCTGGCACGCAGGCGAGTTATTTATTCGCCTGGAGGGGGGCGAAAGCTCGGTAAAAGCCACCCGTGAGCGCCTGGGGGGCGAACCACTGGAGGCCAGCTTTTGGGCCTCGCTGCGTGATCATACCCATGACTTCTTTAAGTACCGCGATGACCCACCGCTGTGGCGCCTTTCACTCCCTCCGAACACTGCCCCGCTTGCGTTGGATATTCCCCAGCAAGATATCTTTTACGACTGGGGCGGCAGCCAGCGCTGGGTAAAAACCTCACTGGATGCAACAACGTTACGCAAGGCATGCCAGGCCGCCGGCGGGCACGCTACCTGCTACACCCCGCAGGCGCGAGGTGGAGCCGCTGAGCCCTTTACGCCATTAAACAGCGTGGTTGAAAAGTATCACCGTAGGCTGAAAGCGGAGCTGGATACTCACGCTATTTTTAATCCCGGTCGTCTTTATGCGGCGCTTTAATCAGGAGAACTGATATGCAAACGCATTTTACCGATGCGGATCTTCAAAAGCCGCATATCCAGGAGGCGGAGCGCATTTTGCGCACCTGCGTACACTGCGGTTTCTGTAACGCGACCTGCCCCACTTACCAGTTGCTGGGCGATGAACGTGACGGCCCCCGCGGGCGCATCTACCTGATGAAGGAGCTGCTGGAAAGCCGCGACGACGATGACCAGGTCACCGCGGAAACCCGGCTGCATCTGGACCGCTGCCTGACTTGCCAGAACTGTGAAACGACCTGCCCTTCCGGGGTCGAGTATCACAAGCTGTTAAATATCGGCCGCGCTGAAGTTGAGCGTCGAGTACCGCGCCCGCCAGCCGAGCGTGCCCAGCGCTACGCGCTGCGTAAAATGATGGTGGAGCCAACGCGCTTCAAGGCGCTGCTTAAACTGGGACAAACCTTCAAGCCGCTGGTGCCAGGCAAACTGCGCAATAAAATGCCAGCCGCGCCCGTTGATGCCGGAAAACGGCCGGGCAGTACGCAGCATACTCGGAAAATGCTGATGCTAGAGGGATGCGTGCAGCCTGGATTATCACCCAATACCAACGCCGCCACAGCGCGGCTGCTGGACCGACTGGATATTAGCTTAACGCCCGTCACAGAAGCGGGCTGCTGCGGGGCCATTGACTTTCACCTTAATGCCCAGGATGACGGACGAGCACGCATGCGCGCCAACATTGATGCCTGGTGGCCACATATTGAGCAAGGAGCGGAAGCCATTGTTCAAACGGCCAGTGGCTGCGGGGCATTTATCAAAGAGTATGGCTATATGCTCAAGGATGACCCGCGCTATGCTGAAAAGGCCCAGAGAGTCAGTGCGCTGGCAAAAGACATTGTTGAGATACTTCGCGAGGAACCCCTGGACGCCCTTCAGGTAAAAGAGACTCAGCGACTGGCCTTTCACTGCCCCTGCACGCTACAACACGCCCAGAAGCTTAACGGCGCGGTTGAAGGCGTATTAACCACGCTAGGGTTTACGCTGACCCCGGTGCAGGATGCTCATCTCTGCTGCGGTTCAGCGGGCACCTACTCGGTCACCCAGCCGGAACTGGCCACACAGCTGCGCGACAATAAGCTCAATGCCCTGGAGGCAGGCAACCCAGCGCTTATCGTAACGGCTAATATTGGCTGCCAAACGCACCTGGCAGGCGCGAACCGGACGCCGGTTCGTCACTGGGTCGAAGTGGTAGACGCCGCACTCGCTCAATAACATCCATTAACCAACCAACAGGAAATACCATGCAAACCAAAGCCGTACTGACGCTGACCGATATCAACAAGATACTTGATGCCGCGCAACAAGAAGCGGACAACAACCGCTGGCCGGTGACGATTGTGGTCACTGACGATGGCGGCCACCTGCTGGCGCTACGTCGCCTGGATGGAGCCGCGCCCTTTAGCGCGGAGATCGCCTCTCATAAAGCGCGTAATGCCGCTATTGGCCGCAAGGAAACGCAGGTGTTTGAAGAGATGATTAACGGTGGCCGCACTGCATTTGTTTCCGCGCCTTTCCCTGGCTTATTGTCTGGTGGCGTTCCAGTGATCGTCGATGGGCAAGTGATCGGCGCGGTAGGTATTTCCGGTGTAAAACCTGAGCAGGACGTCCAGATTGCCAAGGCAGGTGTTAGCGCGGTTGCCTGACTGGCGTAACCAACCAGCGCACATACGAAAAACCCCGGATCATTGATCCGGGGTTTTAGAATTCGTTCGGTATAAACTGAAGGTGCTTAATGGCGGACCGGACGAGACTCGAACTCGCGACCTCCGGCGTGACAGGCCGGCATTCTAACCAACTGAACTACCGGTCC
>NZ_JABUYX010000018.1:0-64842 GCF_014898005.1 Halomonas citrativorans | reverse complement strand
GTTAGCTCGGGCAAGTAGCCCGAGCCAAGTTTGACGTTCTTGACTCATGGCTATGACTTATTACGATAATACGGTAGCGTTGTAAATATCTTCTGCGGGCTGGACTAACAAGCGTTCTCCCATTTCGAGCTTCATTTCAGCCAAAATGATCTCTTCTTCTGGTGAGCGGTCTTTCTTGCGTGCTAACTGAATGAACTCGGGGCGTACGTGTCCGGGACGGATGGTGATTTCAACAGCGGTGCCACGGTACTCGAAACGGAAGTAATAACGACCACCGGGGGACTCTTCTTCTTCGAGCCCTACTGAGTTATCAACAATGTAGCGACCCTCAGTAAGACCGCGGGTAACAAACTCAATCGCATCTCTACCCCCTGGGCCTCCAAAGGCTGTGACACAGCGAATTTCACGTCGTTCAGGCAAACGACCATTATCTAGCAAGGGCCAGGCTCGCTGCATAACTTTTAGCCCGTGGGCTACACCACCCGGATAACCGGCACCGTGGTATTTTAATAACTCATCAAAGTGGACTGTAAATTCATGTCCATTTTCCAGATAGGAGATTGTATCGTTACTCATTGTATTTACCTTTGTTTAGAGGATAAGAAATGGGCATATCTTGATCCGGTTCACGTATTCCAAAAACCGGGCAGTTAGCTCGGGCAAGTAGCCCGAGCCAAGTTTGACGTTCTTGACTCATGGCTATGACTTATTACGATAATACGGTAGCGTTGTAAATATCTTCTGCGGGCTGGACTAACAAGCGTTCTCCCATTTCGAGCTTCATTTCAGCCAAAATGATCTCTTCTTCTGGTGAGCGGTCTTTCTTGCGTGCTAACTGAATGAACTCGGGGCGTACGTGTCCGGGACGGATGGTGATTTCAACAGCGGTGCCACGGTACTCGAAACGGAAGTAATAACGACCACCGGGGGACTCTTCTTCTTCGAGCCCTACTGAGTTATCAACAATGTAGCGACCCTCAGTAAGACCGCGGGTAACAAACTCAATCGCATCTCTACCCCCTGGGCCTCCAAAGGCTGTGACACAGCGAATTTCACGTCGTTCAGGCAAACGACCATTATCTAGCAAGGGCCAGGCTCGCTGCATAACTTTTAGCCCGTGGGCTACACCACCCGGATAACCGGCACCGTGGTATTTTAATAACTCATCAAAGTGGACTGTAAATTCATGTCCATTTTCCAGATAGGAGATTGTATCGTTACTCATTGTATTTACCTTTGTTTAGAGGATAAGAAATGGGCATATCTTGATCCGGTTCACGTATTCCAAAAACCGGGCAGATTGTGCTTTGAAAATGTTCTCCCGTTTGCACCATTAGACGGCGTAGTCTGACGTTGTATAAACGGGATAACTCAGACTCGGTTAACAGCTCATCAGCTGGACCAAATTTAATCTGATCGTTGGTGTGCATCAGCAGTACTTTGTCTGCGAGATGCAGAGCGTGTTGCGGATGGTGAGTGGTAAAAACGACCGAATGGCTACGTACTCGGCGTAACTCGAATAAGACGTTAAGCAATAAGTCCTGATTAGCTAAATCTAAAGCTGAAGCCGGCTCATCAAGTATGAGTACCTCAGCACCAGTAGCTAAAGCACGAGCAAGCAACACTAATTGGCGCTCGCCGCCGGATAGAGAGCCATATAAACGATAAGCAAAATGCCCTCCGCCTACTTTTTCCAATGCTTCAAGAGCTAGCTTACGATCCCGCTGTGAAGGAAGGCTGAACATGGGAAGCAAGGCGGCTCGTGCCATGAGTACCACATCGAGGCAACAATGGTTTTCACTACCGTATTGGTATTGAGGTACATAGCCGATGAGGTGGGGTACCTGCCGTTGTCCTTGATCTAAACGTTGTGAGCCTAATAGAGCTTTTAGCAACGTAGTCTTACCGCGTCCGTTTGGGCCCAAAATGGCCAACGTTTCGCCCTTTTGTACGTTAAAACTTAAATCCTGAAAAATCACACGTTCACTAAAACGTACGCACGCTCCAGTTAAACTGAGATGAGAGGTAAAGACGGTTTGCATGATTAAGCCCTTTCACGTCGACGAGTGCATAGTAAGTACACAAAGACGGGGGCGCCAACTAGAGCTGTGAGTACGCCTAAAGGAATCTCTGCAGCAGTTAAACTACGAGCCAACGTATCAGTCAAAATCATGAAAGTGGCACCCAGCATAAGACTCGTGAAATAGAGCCGGCGGTGATCTTCGCCTACTAACATACGAGCAAAGTGTGGGATTACGAGTCCTACCCACCCCACTACGCCCGATGCGGTTACGCAGGCGCCGATAATGATAGAAATCAACGCGAAGACGATCATCCGGGAGCGTGCAACATGGATGCCAAACGACTTAGCTTCGTCGTCACCCATAGCGAGTACAGCAATGCGATAGCGCATTCTATTCAGTAGGTAAATGCTGGCAATGAGTATAGGAGCAGTTTGTGCAAATTTTTCCCAACTCGCCGTTGCAAAGCTTCCCATCAGCCAAAAGACGATGGCAGGTAAACTCGTTTCTGGATCCGCGGCATATTGAACTAACGAAATACCTGCTGCAAATAAAGCATCAATAACAATTCCAGCAAGCACAATAGTCATCAAAGTACGACCCGCCATATTTGAAATCAGCACTACTAAAAACAGAGCAGCAAATGCTGATACAAACGTAGCCCCCATCAGTAGCGGCCCCCCTACTCCAGCCAAAATTGCCAGTGATCCTCCTAATGCTGAACCTGAGGATAAACCTAGCACTTTAGGTGAAACGAGAGGGTTACGAAATAAGGTTTGTAAGGCTACCCCGCAGATGGCAAGCCCAGCCCCACATACTCCTGCCAATAATATGCGCGGCAAGCGTACATTCAAGATCACCAACGCATCCATATGCTGTGAGTTATCACCTCGTAAGGCTGCATATAGGATGGCTACAATCTCATCTAGCGCTACGCTGTATCGACCTACTGATAGCCCGATTAGCACAGTCGCTATAAGCAGTAGGGACAAAAGAAGCCAATGACTAGCACGCCAAGCGCTCAGGGTAACTGGCTCAACCATTTCTGAGGACGAGTGAATCGATCGCTTATATGTGTTCATTGCTTACGAAACACTTGATAACCGTGACTGTCGCCGTTCATAGCAATACGCAGAATTCGATCTATCTGCTCTTCCGATAGGTCAAAGTTATAAAGTAATTTGAAGCCTTCTTTTAATTCGTGACGTAGGTCAAAAGAGAAAATATCGGGATGAGTAAGATTGGCCAGCCACATCCATGTGTAGGGGCTTTCATGGGAAGCACTATCCCAGATATATCCACCTTGAGGTGTCTTATAAACGCGTTTTTGTACGGCGGCATTTAAGCGAGAAAGTAATGGGTCGTCGTATATCGCTTCTAATCCAGCATCCGTCTCTGCTGCGGAAAGTAAGATAATATCTGGGTTCCATTCAAGAATCTGTTCCACGCTAACAGTGCTTCGTACGCCAACTCCTTGAGCTACATTTTTAGCGCCAACCAGCTCGATGAAGGTCTGTTGATAACTTTTCTCACCAGTAGCAGTCAACTTGGGATTGGCAGAGCGCAAATGCAAAATGCTTGGTGTTGCATGAGAGCCTACTTGTTTTAAACCAGTAGTAATTTCACTTTGTACACGGTCACGCCAATCAATAAGCTTTGACAGTTTTTCAGTATTACCCGTGATATCAGCCACCATTTTCATATTGGCTCGGGCCAGCTCTTCTGTACCCGCATTGCCACCGCCTACCATTAGAGCAACGGGCAAACCTGCATTGCGAAGTGGAGCTACGATATCATCGCCGCGCTCACCCCACTGGATGACTAAATCCGGTTTAAGTGCTGCGATGGCCTCTACGTTGGGCATCCAACCACCGTTTTCCGACACAATGTCACTGGAGATATCAACAGCTTCAGGAAACATAACGCTCATCATACCGCTCTCAAAGGCTCGTTTAGAGCCCTCATTCATACCCACTAACAGCTCGGTAGAACCATCTATTGCGATGAAGGTAGCTGCAGCTGGTTTGGGCAGAGTAATGATACGTCCAGGAGGGGCTTCTAACTTAATTTCCTGTCCGGTTACATCAGTAAAGTTAAATTCTTGCGCTGACAAGTTACCTGATAACAAAGTTGTCGCTACTAGCACGGCAAAGCAACGGGGTATTGAGGTCATAACCTCTCCAATTAAGAATGAGATTGACTATCATTTTGATTAAAAATATTATAGCCAGTGTTTCATCAATTGGAATCGAAATGTTTATGACGGTGCGTGAAGTAATTTCGAACAAGCTAGCAGCAGTGTCTGTGCGTGACTTGCTTTTAGTTGAGGCCGTCGCAATGAAACGTAGTTTTCGTTATGCGGCCATAGACATGGGTATTTCGACCTCGGGCTTGTCTTATCAAGTAAAAAAAGTAGAGGAAATTCTCGGACAGCCCATTTTTGAAAGGGGGAGTAAAATAACACCCACTGCCTTTGGAAAGGAAGTTTTAGACTTAATCGCCGTAATTTTAGAAGGCGTGACTCGGCTTGAGGGGTTACGTGATGATGGCTTAGCTCTTCCCTTTGGGCAAACCTTACGTATTGGAGTGATTTCCTCACTGGCACCGGATAACTTGTTACGGATTATCCAGATTTGTGCTCACCGTTCAGGTAAAACTAAAGTCGAGTTGGTTAGTGGCAAGCATCAAGGTCTGTTACGGCGTTTACAGAACCGTGAAATTGATTTGCTAATTAGTGCAGCACAGTCGGTTCCTGAGGGGATGGCATATACAAGCTTATTCAAGGAACACTTTGTCTTACTAGTGCGAGCCGATAAACTTCAGCCTGAACTCCATCCTCTTATGCTCTGTGAGCCTGGATTACTACCACTTAGCGAGGATGATTTTGTTCCATCGCTAATTACTGAAGGCTTAAGTAAATTATTAAGCTCCGGCTTGACTCGTACATATGGCCTTGGTGTTGAGCATCGAATGGCTTTAGTTGCCGCAGGTTATGGTCATGCATTATTGCCGTATGGCTGGGTAAGAGATGTACATTTACCGGATCATTTAGCAGTGATGGAGCTTCCTCCCGCTTTATCGGCAGAGCGTGAATTAGGTTGCTTTTGGCGTCACTCATACATGATGGGGAGTCAAATTTCTCAGGCTTTTAGTGAAGCATGGTAAGAGGGCAATGCTGTTTAGCATGAATTGCGGCTTTCGGAAGGGCTGCTAAAGTAGCCTCTTACAAAAACCGCCCTCTGGATGACGTCTTTCGGTACGTTTCACCTAGCTTATATATTTTAAATTACTTTAGTCTTTATTCGCCTGTGAGCGTTCTTAAAGCTTTGGTGAAGCTTACATGGTTAAGTGGCTTTATAGATGAACTGCTATCTTGCTTTTTATTATATGCGTGTACCCATGTTTTCATATCTAAAACACCCGAAGAAGCTCGAATTTTACTTTCAGCTCCTTTTAAATTTCCACGGAAAAATGCTATGTGGTTTATAACTTTTTTGATAGTCGCTTGATGGTTTTCTTCTGTTATCTCAAGCAGTAACGCACAGTACCCACCCTCATTTTCTCTACATTCAATTTCAAGAAGAAATACTCTACTTCCGCTGTAGTCAAAATGATAAACTAAAACGCTTCTATGTTTTGAAAGTGTTAACGTGGTCCATTTGTCCCTTCTGTGTTTTTTTTGATACTCGTCTATAACTCTTTTGGGTAATGGCCAAGTCAGAATGTTATCTCTAAACAGACCGCCTTCTTGTGGCTGATAGCAGAAAAGATTACTTATTATTTTTTTATTGCGAAGCAGATTCAACATTTTCTTTAACTGCAAAAACCTATAAGGCATGTTTGTTTGGCCGACCTGTTCCGCAGAAACCTCCTTTGTTTCTGTATTTCCATGCGTCGGTAATCCAGAAGTGCCATACTTGAAAAATTGATTTTCAATAGGCGTTACTTTTCCTGTAAGGTATTTATAACTAACCTCTTTTTCAATTTTTTTTAATTCTGGTTTGTTTTTCCAAGCAACCCCTAAAGAGCTGATTTCATCAAGCCCAGAATTCGCTGCAGGATCTTCTTTAGAAGAAATCGCTAAATCATCATTTGGGCTGCTGTTGTTCTGACTGCCATTTGGCCAAGGCTTATCTTTATCTGAATCTATAGTGTCTTTGCCTGTCTCGCCACTATTGTCGCGACCATGGTGGATTGTCAAGTTACTAAAAGGCCACGTTGCTGAGATTATCTCCAAGCAAAGATATTTGTTAGGTTCTGATTGTATTTGAACTGCACGTACAGAAAATTTAAAATTGTTAACTAGAAAAGGAATGCCTGCATATATATAAGACTCACCAGTAGCCCTTAAGGCATTAGCATAAATAGCATTAGCTGCTTGAATGCCATGTTCAGAAATAGTGAGATTCGCTGCATTATCAGCAAACTTATCCTTAATTCTCTTTCTTAAAATTACCAACCATTCGTCATCGGAAATTGTTCCAGTTTTTTGTATATTAACAATTCTTTCCCTAGTTGTTGCCCATGGCCCCGTTGTTAATGCTAGTGCGAACTCAGAAGAGGGTGCCATGAGGGCCCTAAAAACTTCGTGGCAAGGGATTATATAGGTACTTTGTGCTTGCTGAATTACAACGCAGTAGCTGTTAGAAAAGTCTTTTCCAAGATTGTATTCTGACTGCCCTATCCAACGGTATGGGAATTCATCTTTCCACCAACTTGGCCTTTCAGGCATGATATCGTTTGCTTTAACAATTCTAGAACTGTTATCTGTTAAATCTGCATTAATATTAATAGTTTGAGCATTAGCGCGACCAATTAGGCGCCCATTTTTGTATATGGTACCTAAAACAAGCTCTGGAACTATTCCCGTATGTGCGCGTACCAGGATCTCTTCACTCAGGCTGGCAGGCTTGCAGATTTCTTGTTTGTTTGGGTTCGAGCTTACTGGACAAAGCTTGACGCCAACAGAGGGGGTTGATGTTCGTCCCTCATGCGATTGGTACCCATCTACCCACCGTATCATCCAGTGGCGACCATCGTGAGGAAATTCTTCAAAATTAGTGATTAGATTTCGACTAGCCATGCAAATATTAGCACCTATTTTTTTCTTAAGTGCAGTATGCCAGTCGTGCAGTTTTTTGTTTAGTCGTTTTTATTAATGTAATTCACAGCCGCCGCCCACCAGCGCGGCGGCACTGGCACTGTGGTGCGGTTGCCGAAACGGGCGCTTTCCCCAGTCGGCATCCAGCGACAGCCCACACACCGAGCGCACGGCGGCGACCGCCAGGGCATCTTCTTCAGAAAGCGGGGGTAGAATGCCCGGCAAGCGGCTAGCCAGCATGGTTTTACCCGTGCCGGGCGGGCCTGCGAACAGTAAATTGTGGCCTCCCGCAGCGGCGATTTCCAGCGCGCGACGCGCCTGTTGCTGGCCGCGTACATCGGCTAAATCGGCCATTGGCGTGGTGGTTTTTACTGAGGCGGGCAGGCGGTGGGGCGAGATTTTCTCCTGCCCGAGTAGGTGAGCAACGACCTGCCAAAGCGTATCCGCTGGCAGTACCGGCAAGTCACCGGCCAGCGCGGCCTCATCGGCGCAGGCGCGAGGGATGATCAGAGCGTTCCCGGCCCGGCGCGCTGCCAGGGCAAAAGGAAGCATACCGGGTACGGCGCGTAGCTTGCCGTCCAGTGCCAGTTCGCCCGCACACTCCATACCTTCTAGCGCGTCTACTGGAATCTGGCCGGAGGCCGCAAGAATGCCGAGTGCGATGGGCAAATCGAACCGGCCGCCCTCCTTGGGAAGGTCCGCAGGCGCCAGGTTCAGCGTAATCCGCCGGGTGTTGGGGAAATCAAACCCGGCATTAACCAATGCGCTGCGCACCCGCTCGCGGCTCTCTTTTACCGCCGTTTCGGGTAACCCTACCAGCGTAAGCCCCGGCAAGCCGTTGGCAAGATGTACTTCTACATGGACGGCTGGCGCATCCAGGCCCACGCCCGCACGCGTGGCCACAATCGCTAAGGTCATTGTGCTTCCTCGCTAGTTGCCTAATTTTACTTGGCGCTAGCGGTTAACTTAACGCAACTAAGAAAACTTTGATAGCAGGCAGGGCTTTCAGCGTTACGATCCTGGCGAGAATATCGCGCGAAGGGCGTGCATTATTTCTAACGGGGGGATGGCTGGTGGCGTGAAAAGTCGTCCAGGCCGGCAGTCAACACGCGAGCAAAGCGCTGGGCCGAGGGCAGTGCGCCAAAGCTCCACACCGGTGGCAGGCGCAAAAGGTTGCCGCTTTGCACAATGGGTATCTGTTGCCACAGGCCGCTTTCTGCCAGCGCTTCTTCTACGCCGGTGGGCAACGGGTCAATAATTACCAGCGTCGCCTCTGAATAGTGGGCAAGCACTTCGATACCCGTTAAGGTGAAACCCCAGGCGTTGGTGGGTTGGTCCCAGGCATTGTCCAGGCCAAGCTGCTCAAGCACCGCATTGTAAAGGCTGTTATCCCCGAAGATCCGCACATGGCGTGCATCCATAAACTGCACCATCAATAGCGGTGCGGTGTCAGGTTGCGCTTCACGTAGTGATGCCATTAGCGTCTGTGTGTCGGCAATTAATTGTTCTGCCTGGGGCTGTCGCTCGGTGAGCTCACCCAGTTGGCGCGTTAATGCCTGGATTTCCTGCCAGGTATCGGCACCGGGGGAGTAAAGCGGAATGGAGGTTACCGGTGCGATGCGCTCCAAACGAGGCGTGAGTGCAGCAAACATCGGCGAGATCAATATCTGCTCGGGAGCCAGCTGGGCCAACAATTCAAAATTGGGCTGGGTGCGCAGCCCAAGGTCGGTCACACCTTCTGGAAGTCGCGGCTCGCCGACCCAGTCGTAGTAGTCCTTCTGTTGGGCCACGCCGCTGATCGGCGCGTCGATAGCCACCAACGTCTCGGCAATGGTCCAATCCACCGTGGCAAACTGGGCATGGGCGCTGGTAAACGCTAGCAGGCTGGTGAGCAGAAGCGCGGCTCGGGCGAAAGAAAGCGTCACGGTACGGCGCATGAGGAAGAGCCATTTTGAAAGAAGAGCTGTATTTAAACGATAATCTTTCTTGCTTGCAACGCCGTGCAAGCTTGTCGTTAGCTAAACCCCGACGACGTGTGGTTAAACAGGGTGACGGGGCTCAGCGGCTCTCTTAAGTGTTTAGAAACGGTAGTGAACGCTTGCTGTAATCCCGCGCTCAGCGCCAAAGTAGCAGTAATCTAGTGAGTTGCATGACGCTACGTAGGATTTATCCAGTACGTTGTTGACGTTAAGGCGGGTTTCGACGCCGTTAACGCCCACATGGCTGAGGTCGTAGCCGATGGTGGCATCGACCAGCGTGTAGTCGGGTACGGTTTCGGTGTTTGCGCGGTCTGCGGCGATATCCGCGTAATGCCTCACACCAACACCTACATCCACGCCGTTTAGCCAGCCGCTGTTTGCTTCATAATGTCCCCATGCCTGTAGCTGGTGCCGGGGCGAGTAAATCGCGTTGTTGCCCTGGTTGCCGTCGTCACTTTTAGCGTAGGTAATATCGGTAAAGCTATAGCCTGCTTGAAGCGAGAGCGTTTCGGTCAGTTGGGTCTGGGCCTCCAATTCAAGTCCTTGGGATTCAATTTCGCCCACGGCGCGGTAAGGGTCAGAGGGCTGCTCTTTGGTGGCTACGTTTTCCTGACTGATATGGAAAATGGCCGCGCTGTACTGGTTGGCGCTACCGCTGGGTTGATACTTCACCCCGGTTTCCCACTGCTCGCCTTCCATGGGCGAGAGCAAATCGCCGCTTTCATCCACAAAGCTTGTGGGAGTAAACGCGGTGGAGTAACTCAAGTAAGGCGCTACGCCGTTATCGAATAGATACACCACGCCCGCACGGCCGCTAAGTTGAGTATCGTTTAGCGAGCTTGAATCGTCGGTATCCTTGTTCGTGTTATCAATGCTCACCCAGTCATAGCGTCCGCCCAGCGTGAAGCGCCAGTTGTTGAGTGCAATTTGGTCCTGTAGATAAACACCGGTCTGTTCAATGTTATGTTGTTCCCGAGTAGGAGCATAAAATGCGACGGGATCACTGCCATAAACGGGCTCAAAGGCGTTAATGGGCTGGAAGGCACCGGAAGGCCATGACACGTTGTTTTCGCGCTGCTGATAGTCCACGCCAAAGAGCAGTGTATGCGCCATAGCACCGTTATCAAATCGAGCTTCAAGCTGATTATCGATGGTCCATGCTTCAAGGGACTCGTCGCTGCCGGAGTAATAGCGGGTTAATTCGTTGGAAGCGGGCGATGTCCAGCCAAAGCCATATACCTGATTAAGTACTACGTCCGAATTCAGGTAACGCAGCATCTGACGGCCAGTGACCCGGTCATTAAAGCGGTGCTCAAGCGAGTAGCCGAACATACGCTGGGTGCGCTCGTAGGCGTCGTAATCTTCTTCGCCGTCAAAGAAATTATTGCTGATTTTACGCCCGTTGCGGGGTATTACGGCACCTTCATAAGGTACGCCGGAGTGATAACCGCCTTTCGGTTCATCCTGCAGGTAGGCTTCAACCGTCAGGCTGGTGTCGTCGGTCATGTCCCATGTCAGGCGTGGGGCAATGGCAAAGCGCTGCTCTTCGGCGGGCCCGAACTGGGTGTCCGCACCGCTGGCGATACCCGTTAAGCGAAATGCTATGCGCTGCTGCTCGTCAATCGGCCCGGTTAGGTCGAACGCGGCGCTACGCTGGTTATTGTTGCCCACTTGCAAGCGCAGCTCGCCGCCTTGCTCAAACTCAGGACGCTTGCTGTTCAGCGCTACCATGCCGCCCGGAGAGGCGCGGCCATAGAGCACGGAGGCAGGCCCGCGAACGACTTCGATGCTTTCCAAAAACCAAGGGTCGATACGCATCGAACTGTGGGAGTTAGCATCGCCCATCACTTTCAGGCCATCCAGAAACGTGTTGCTTAAGCTGCCATCGGAAAAACCGCGCAACACTAAATAGTCGAAGCGGTTTGAAGCGCCCACCTGATTGGAGTAAACGCCTGGCGTGTAGTCGGTTGCGCGCTGGACGGTCGTTACGCCACGCTCTTCCATCTGCTGCTGAGTAATGGTTGACACACTTTGCGGGGTCTCGATAAAGGGCGTTTCGACTTTGGTAGCCGCCTGCTGAGCAGTGACGGTGACCGTCGTTAACTGCTGGGCATCATCCGGTGATGGTTGGGCATAGGCAACAGTTACCGAGCCCCCTGCCAAGGCAATGGATAATGCAAGTTGACGATAGTAAAAGCGGTGTGGGCACATAAACATGACAATAAGTCTCTACTGTTTGTAATAATGAGAATTATTGCTTTTTAAGGGCCTGTTGAGCTATGCCATATGCTAAATCAGCTATGCGTAACGCCAGCGTTGGTGGCGCGCATCTTATGCTCTGGCCTTGCCGATTACTTCTGTGGGCGCGATACCGAAGAGGCGCTTAAAGGCTGTCGTAAAATTGGTGGCATGACGGTAGCCGCAAGTATGTGCTGTCTGTTGAACGCTATAGCCTTTTTCCAGATAGCTATAGGCTTGTTGAAGCCGACACTGGCGTAGATGATCAAAAATTGAGCAACCGTAAAGTGCGCTAAATTTCTGCCGCAAGCTGCTGGGGCTCATCGCTGCGCGACGAGCCAGGTCGCTTAGGCAGTAATCGGTCATTGGGTTATTACTTAGCTCTGTATGCAATTGAGCAAGCTGTTCACGTTCACGGGCCTTCATGCCTCGTGCCGATTGAGGCTCCCTGGCAGGCGGCGTGGGTAAGCCGTGCCCAAGAAGCTGTAGGGCAAGCCCTTGCCAAACTAATGAATGCCGCCAGTGATCCAGTGGCGTCTCGCAGGTCGCGCTTAGTTGAGCAAAAAGTGTGGAAGGTGGCGCCCAGGCATGCAGCTGTGGTGCTTGCGCGCTAGGCAACGCGTTAGGAATCGTGGCCAGTACCGCAATATTGAGAGTACGCAGCTGTGGCTGCGCCGGCTGTTCAACAATCAGCGGTGCCTGGGGGGTAAAGTGAACGCAGAACCCCTGCCCCGCGCCGATGGTTAGCCGCTTCTGGCCTTGGGTAATGTCAATCCAGCCCTCTATAACAACGCTTAGAAACCAGGGTATCGTCTGTGTGGAACGTGAGGCGTAGCGTTGGCGTACTTCAAGGTCGGAGAGGGTGAGATGCAGCGCAGAAGAAAGCGGCAAATCACTCACGCTGCCTTGGGCAATCGGGTCGTCAATTCCCTTACCGGCATACAGGTAATCAATACCGAACGTTTGGCCCAGTTGGCTAAGTGTCGATGGCGTTAACGACGTAAAGGTTGGCATCAATAGGGGCCCTGCGGCTTGGTAATCCAGTGATCAACCCAGCGAGAAAACGCCGCCCAAAAGAGCGACGCTTGAAAAGAGGAGCGGTTCGTGGGTTATCCAGAGAACGCGTAAATCATCGTGATCCTACCATCAGTAGATTAAAACGCAATGATAGGTGTTCTCATTTTGGTGGCGGCAGGCGTTACCAGCACTGTGCTTACGTATCGCTTTTCTTATCGTCGTTCAGTGTGCTGCTGGCAGCCGGTTTTGGGGCAGCGGGCGCATCCGTATCGGCGTTGGGCTGAGCGCTTTCAGTGGCCTTAGTGGCGACTGGTAGGTGCTTCTCAGGCTGACTCGCTTCCATCGTAGCTTCCAACTGCGCTACTTGCCTCTCCAGGGCTTCTACCCGCGAACGCGTGCGCTGTAGAACGTCCATCAGGATATCGAAGTCTTCCCGCGATACGAGCTCCAGCCGATCAAAGGCACCACGAACCACCTGTTGAACGCCTTTCTGAATATCTTCCGGCGCTTGTGACGCATTTTGTAAGCGGTCGCCAATCTGTTGTGCCAAACGGCTAATACGATCCTGGGGCGTCATGGTTCTCTCCTTAAATAATGATGCTTTAAAAGTGGGCACTATTTTAAGGATACGCAACCCGCCGCCAGTACGCATGTATTGCGTATGGCATTGGTGCATTTATTCGTTTATCTCGTTGCCCAGTCATGGTGCGCCAACCGTTCGCGTCGGTTCTTTTTTGGTGCAATCGGTTGCGCCCTACGCCTTTCGCGATCTTAGGGTGTGCGTAAAAGCGCCTTATGTTTTGTTAAGTCACTAAAAATTAATAAGAAATTAGCTAATGGCACGGTATGCGCATTAGTAGAGCATCGCCATTTTCAGCGGCAATGCCGCTAGCTATCTAGCAGGACTTATCCAGCAGGAGAGATATGGGATGAAACTCATCACCGCCATCATTAAGCCATTCAAACTTGACGATGTCCGCGAAGCACTGGCCGACAACGGCGTGCAGGGCATTACCGTGACAGAGGTAAAAGGTTTTGGGCGTCAGAAAGGGCATACCGAGCTCTACCGGGGTGCTGAGTACGTGGTCGATTTTCTGCCCAAGGTAAAAGTAGAAGTAGCGGTTGACGATGCGCGCCTGGAAAGCGTGATGGATGCCATTTGTAATGCCGCTAACAGTGGAAAAATCGGCGATGGCAAAGTATTCGTCACGCCGCTCGACGATGTTATCCGAATTCGTACCGGTGAACGCGGCGTTGATGCCGTTTAAACAGGGGCTTACCGGGCTACTTCGTAGTTCAACGGGGAACTAACAAATGAACGAACTGGCTGATCTGAGCTACGCGCTCGACACGTTTTACTTCTTGATGTGCGGTGTATTGGTCATGTGGATGGCCGCAGGCTTCTCCATGCTTGAAGCAGGCATGGTGCGCGCTAAAAACACCGCTGAAATTCTGACGAAAAACATCGCGCTGTTTGCGATTGCCTGCACCATGTATCTGCTGGTGGGGTATCACCTCATGTACTCCAGCGGCGAAGGCGGCTTCTTGCCAAGCCTGGGCTTTCTGCTGGGTACTGAGAACAGCGTCGATTCAGTGCTGGCGGGTGGCGAAGATGCGCCGTACTACTCCATGCGCGCTGATTACTTCTTCCAGGTTGTCTTTGTGGCTACTGCCATGTCGATTGTTTCCGGAGCGGTCGCTGAGCGCATGAAACTATGGGCCTTTTTGGCCTTCGCTGTGGTCATGACCGCCTTTATCTATCCGGTTTCTGGCTACTGGACCTGGGGTGGCGGATGGCTGAGCAGCGTGGGTTACTCGGATTATGCCGGTTCGGGTATTGTTCACATGGCAGGCGCTGCCGCTGCTCTGGCAGGCGTGCTGATTCTGGGGCCGCGTAAAGGCAAGTACGGTAAAGATGGCGCTATCCATGCCATTCCCGGTGCCAACATGCCGTTGGCAACGCTGGGGACGTTCATTTTGTGGATGGGTTGGTTCGGTTTCAACGGTGGCTCTGAGCTAAAAGTCTCGGATATCGAGTCGGCCAACAATGTCGCCCAGGTGTTTGCCAATACCAATGCGGCGGCCGCTGGTGGTGTGATTGCCGCGCTGGTCCTGGCCAAACTGTGGTTCCGTAAAGCGGACCTGACCATGGCGCTTAACGGCGCGCTGGCAGGCCTGGTGGCGATTACCGCTGACCCGCTCTCGCCAACGGCATTAGGTGCCACCATTATCGGTGCGGTGGGCGGTGCCATTGTGGTCGTAGCGATTGTATCGCTTGATAAGCTCAAGCTGGATGATCCGGTCGGTGCAATTTCCGTTCACGGCGTGGCGGGTATTTGGGGGGTATTGGCGGTGCCTATCACCAATGATGGCGCGTCCTTTAGTGCTCAAATGATGGGTATTGCCGGTATCTTCGGTTGGGTATTCCTGACAAGCCTGGTGGTCTGGTTGGTGCTGAAAGCCATCATGGGCATCCGGGTGAGCGAAGAAGAAGAGTATGAAGGCGTGGATATCGCGGAATGTGGTCTTGAAGCCTACCCTGAGTTTAGCGTTAAGAAATAAGCATAATACTAAGCAAGTGAGCTGGCGTGCTCCTTATGGCCTTCCTTTCGAGGAAGGCCTTTTTATTCTCCGCCTGTAGCGGTGTATGCTTAGCACCAGAGGTGGCTGGCTTTCGCCGCACCCAATAGACAAGACAATGGCCACCAAGCTAGAGGATGTCGCAATGAAATTGATCTCAGCCATTATCAAGCCGTTTAAGCTTGATGACGTACGCGAATCGCTCTCCGATATCGGCGTGCAGGGCATTACTGTCACAGAAGTAAAAGGGTTTGGTCGTCAAAAGGGCCACACGGAGCTTTATCGTGGAGCTGAGTACGTGGTGGATTTCCTGCCCAAAGTGAAGCTGGAAGTCGCTGTCGATGACGATATGGTTGAGCAGGTAATTGATGCGATTACCCAAGTCGCCAACACGGGTAAAATCGGCGATGGTAAAATCTTTGTGATGCCGCTTGAGCAGGTCATTCGTATTCGTACCGGCGAAACGGGTAAAGACGCGGTTTAAGCGGGTGAAGGGTGAGTCGTGAGGGATAAGTAGTAAGTCATGAATCAAAGCCCTGCGGAGTATCTCCGCAGGGCTTTTTATCAGCGAGTGACGTATGAGAGGGCAGTGATCAGGTTCGACTATTCACACCTCGCCAATCCATCACTTCTCAACAAACGCACGCTCAATCACGTAGTCACCAGGCTCACCCATGCGCGGTGAGATATTCAACCCCAGCTCATCCAGCAGCGCGCTGGTGTCATCCAGCATTGCGGGGCTGCCACAAATCATGGCGCGGTCCTGGCGCGGGTCGATCGGCGGAAGGCCGGTATCCTCGAAGATTT
Source organism: Halomonas citrativorans (assembly GCF_014898005.1). Classification (NCBI taxonomy): domain Bacteria; kingdom Pseudomonadati; phylum Pseudomonadota; class Gammaproteobacteria; order Oceanospirillales; family Halomonadaceae; genus Halomonas; species Halomonas citrativorans. Next base: position 49,099 of record NZ_JABUYX010000018.1, on the reverse strand, counting down.
TACCGCTGCGGATATGGTCGGTTAAGCGACCCATGGTATGGAACTCTTCACGGGTTACCGTGGGGTAATAGACCAGCTTATTGGTGATATCTTCGCCCAGATACTCGTGGGCAGGCAGCTCTTTGGTAATAAAATCAGCGTAGGCCAGCTCAGACACTTCACGCACGCCGTGTACCAGCACGACTTTCTCATAGCGCTCATAGACTTCCGGGTCCTGAATCAGGCTCATAAACGGTGCAAGGCCCGTTCCGGTCGAGAGCATATACAGGTTGCGACCCGGCAGCAGGTCGTCGCACACCAGCGTACCGGTCGGCTTACGGCTGACCATGATTTGATCGCCTACTTTCAGATGCTGTAAGCGTGAGGTCAGCGGGCCATCGGGCACCTTGATGCTGAAAAACTCAAGGTGATCTTCATAGTTCGGGCTGGCGATGGAGTAAGCACGCATTAGCGGTTTGCCGTTCACTTCCAGACCGATCATGACAAACTGGCCGGTTTTAAAGCGCAGGCTGCGCTCACGTGTAGTGCGGAAGCTAAACAGGGTATCGTTCCAGTGGTGAACGCTGAGAACTTCTTCCAGAGCAAACTTACTCATACCAATGTCTCCCTATAGCGATGCTGGCAGGAAATCACAGCATCTATATTCTTTAAAAGAATAAAAAATCATGAAATATGTTGTCATCAATTCTAAGTAAAGGTGGTATATCTGTTAAGCGAATTATATTGATAACACTTATCTTTAAAATCGATATAGGCCCTGTATGCACTATACCCTCCGGCAATTGGAAGTCTTTGTCGCGGTCGCTCAGCACGAGAGCGTCTCGCAAGCGGCGCGTGCGCTGGCCATGTCTCAATCGGCCACCAGCACGGCGCTTGCCGAGCTTGAGCGCCAGTTCGACTGCCAACTGCTTGACCGCATGGGAAAGCGGTTAAAATTAAATGCGCTGGGCTTTCAACTGCTGCCCAAGGCGGTAGCACTGCTTGATCGCGGCGAGGAGATCGAAGAGCTTCTTCGTGGCCAGCAGGGCGTTGGGGCGCTGGACGTGGGGGCCACACTAACCATTGGCAACTACCTGGCAACGCTTCTGATCAGTGATTTTATGCAGCGTTACCCCGGCAGCCGGGTGCGCCTTTCGGTGCGTAATACGCGCCATATTATTGAGGGCGTGCGCCAGCACTCGCTGGATCTGGGCCTGATTGAAGGCCAGTGCGATGACGAAATGATCATCAGCCAGCCTTGGGTTGAGGATGAGCTGTGTGTTTTCTGCTCGCCGCGCCACCCACTGGCGGGAAAAGAGCACCTCGAACTTGAACAGCTGCTGCGCGAAGACTGGATCATGCGTGAAGAGGGGTCAGGCACCCGCATGACACTAGAGCACGCCGCACGCCACCGGCGCAGCCGGTTTAATACGTTGCTGGAGCTGGAGCATACGGAAGGGATTAAGCGGGCGGTAGAGTCGGGGCTTGGCATCGGTTGTGTCTCGCGGCTAGCGCTACGCGATGCCTTCCGGCGAGGAAGCCTGGTACCGCTTCCCACGCCGGAGCTGGATCTAAAGCGTCAGTTCACCTTTATCTGGCACCGCCATAAATACCTCACCACGGGCGTGCGTGAGTTCCTGCGCCTGTGTCGTGAAATGACCGCAGGCGCTAAACGCAGTGACGATATTGAGCTGCCGCCGGTGCCTTAAGTGCTCAATGCTCGGTCACCGCGTTGGGCGAGTGCAATGCCAGGGGCGCTGATGCGTGCTGCGATAATTTAAAGCTGCCAATGGTGGTGGCTAAATGATCGGCCTGCTCTTTTAACTGCTCGGCGGCGGTGGTGGACTCCTCCACCATAGCGGCGTTCTCTTGGGTCATGCGGTCCAGTTCGGCAACCGCGATGTTGACCTGGTTGATACCGTCGCTTTGCTCGCTGGTGGCCGCTCGTATCTCTTCCAGTACGTCCGAGACGCGCGTGATGTGGGCCACAATATCCTTCATGGTGGTCCCCGCATTACGAACAAGCGTAGTGCCGTTATTGACTTTGCTTTGTGAATCTTCAATCAGTTTTTGAATATCGTTGGCCGCTTCGCTGCTGCGCCTGGCAAGCTTGCGTACTTCCTCGGCGACCACTGCAAAACCTCGTCCATGTTCGCCTGCTCGGGCGGCCTCCACAGAGGCATTCAGCGCCAGCAGGTTGGTCTGGAAGGAAATGCTGTTCATCAACGTAACGATATCACCGATTTTATCGGACGCTTGGGTAATATCTTCCATGGTGGTGACTACATTCGCGACCACTTGGCCGCCTTCATTAGCGACTTCAGAGGCGGTTTGCGAGAGCTTGTTGGCTTCTTGAGCCGAGGCAGCGGTGTGCTGTACGGTACTGGTGATCTCTTCAATAGACGCCGACGTTTGCTGCAGGCTGGCCGCGGTGTTGTCGGTGCGGCGGGATAGGTCCTGACCACCCATGGCGATTTCATTCGCTGCATGATGCACCGATACGCTGCTGGTGCGTACATCGATCAACACAGCCTCCATTTTGCCGACAAAACGGTTGAAGGCACCACTTATCTGGGCGACTTCATCACGCCCATGTTCTGGCAGTCGGCGGGTCAGGTCTCCTTCGCCGCTGGCAATATCGTCCAGTGCATCCCGTGCCCGCTCAAGGCCAGAAAAGGTGCGTTTGAGCCACAGGCTTAGCAGCAGCGTCGTCACGGCGATGATGACCAGCAGGGTGATCAGCGAAGAGCTTAGAATGGCGCGCAGGCCAGAGGTCGCTTCATACTCATCAAGCGCGACACCTAGCTCCCAATCGGTACCGGCGATTGATGTTGCAGACAAGCGTTTGGTCTGGCTGCTAACGTCAATAGGCTCCCAGATGCCCCGGGTAGCGCTCAGCCGTTGAAGGGTACTAGGCGTTAAGGCATTGCTGATTTGGCTTAGCGGTTCAAGCGTTAGCGCTGCATCAGGGTGCGCAATCACCGTCTCGCCACCGCTACTTAGAAAAGCGAAGCTTGAGGGGGTGGGTTGAATAGCGTTGACCTGGCTAACCAGATTATCAATCACCACATCACCGCCGATGACACCGTAAAGACGGCCGTCGCGTTTGACCGGTGTTGCGAACGTAACGACCAATTGATTGCTGTTGGCATCCACGTAGGGTAGCGAAACGATAGTGTCATCCTGGGTCACCGCCGTCTGGTACCAGTCGCGCTCGCGTGGGTCGTAATCATCACCGGGTATCCAACCATCGGACGAGAGAAGGCTGCCATCAGGCTGGCCAAAAAACGCCGCCAGAAACCCGCCAGATTCCGCTAGCTGCACCAGCGGCGCGCGCGGGTCGTTATCCATCACCGGCGTGCGCGCTGCCTCCAGCATGGCTACACGGGCGGTCACCCACTCCTCAATGGCCAGCGCGTTACCCTGTGCGATGGATTCGAGCTGTTGGGCGACCTGCTCATCGTTATGAGCTTGTAGGGTCGAATAGTTGACAAAAGCGTTGATGGTTAAGGCCAGAGTGATCACAACCAACGTAATCACCAGAATGCGCAAGCGCAGGGACGACAGCATGAGTAGAGCCTCATTAATAAGGAAGACAAGGGAGAAGGCTTCGTGCATCCATCCAATACGGCGGCGATATAGCAACCTATCGCCGCCTTTGATGGGTTAGTCGGACGAAGAGGGTGGAGACGGCAACTGATGGCGAGAAGAAGTGTTGCTGGCTTCAAGCGTAAAGCCACCGACGAGTGCCGAGAGCCGTTCAGACTGCTCCTTGAGCTGCTCGGCAGCCGTGGTGGACTCTTCTACCAGCGCCGCGTTTTGCTGGGTCATCTGGTCCAGGTCGGTCACCGCGATGCTGACCTGGCTGATACCGTCGCTCTGTTCGCTTGCTGCGGTGCTTATCTCGGCCAGCATTTGGGTGACGCGTGTGACGCTTTCCGCCAACTCATGCATGGCCGTTTCAGCGCCCTTGACCAGCTGGGTGCCGCTTTCCACCTTGCCCGTTGAGGCATGAATGCGCTGGCGGATATCAGCGGCAGCGTCGCTACTGCGAGACGCCAGTTTGCGAACTTCATCGGCCACCACCGCAAACCCACGGCCATGTTCCCCTGCACGTGCTGCTTCTACCGATGCGTTCAAGGCCAGCAGGTTGGTCTGGAAGGCGATGCCGTCAATCACGGTCACAATTTCCTGAATTTCAGCCGACGTCGTGCGAATGTCATCCATGGTGACCACCACCTGCTCAAACGCCGAGTTGGTCCGCGAGGCCAGTTGTGAGGCCGTTTGAGAAAGCCCACTGGCTTCCTGGGACGCACTGGAAGTATGGCCGACGGTGCTGCTGATCTGCTCCATGGCCGAGGACGTTTGTTGCAAGCTGGCCGCGGCCTGGTCGGTGCGCCGTGAAAGGTCCTGGCCGCCCTGGGTAATCTCACTGGCCGCATGGTGAACGGATTCACTGCTGGCGCGTACATCCACCAGTACATCGTGAATCTTGACCGCAAAGGCGTTGAACTGAATGGCAAGTTCGGCGCTTTCATTGCGCCCACGCACTGGTAGGCGTTGGGTTAAGTCGCCATCGCCCGAGGCGATGTCACGCATGCGCTCGGCGAGGTTTCGCAGCGGGCGAGAAATACTGCTGCCCAACACCCAACTGGCCAGCAAGCCCAGAAGCGCGATGACAAGGCCCATCAACACCATGCCCCACATGGAGGCTCGGCTTTGATCGCCAAGCTGGTCTTGCAGGCCATGAAGGCCCGCCATAACGGCACTTTCAGGTAGTCGAACCATCAACACCCACGGTTGGCCACTTTCGTCGATAGTGAAAGGCCAGTAAAGTTCGGTCATACCCTTCTCGGTACTCATATTGCGCACACTTTCACCCTGCTGGGCTTGAGCAATACTGGCCTGAAGCTGAGGGTCGAGAACATCTTCTACTCGCTTGCCCAGTAAGTCGGGTGCACTGGTATGAGCAGCAAGCGCGCCTCGCGCGGCGACTAACGCCATTTCACCCGCACCGTCGTAAAGCGTTTCGTTGGCCTCTTCAAGTAGCCCCTGGATGAATTCAACTGAAAGGTCGACGCCCGCACTGCCGCGAAACTCACCATCTACAATAATGGGGGCGTTAAACGAGGTAACCAGCAACATGTCGCCGTTGTAATCGTACAAATGCGGGTCGACAATGCAGCTACGCAGGGTCTCTTTCGTACACAGGTAGTACTCACCGCGCCGAATGCCGTCTGCACCAAGCTCATGGTTCTCCATATCGCTACCCAGCGCTAATACTTCGATGCTGCCGCTATCCGTGCGATACCACCACGGCGTAAAGCGGCCATCCGGACCGTAACCCTGGTCCTCTCGCCCTGTATAAAAAGCATCGTTACCGAAAGCATTGGGTTCCCAGCCAATGAAGGCATCTAGAAGAGAGGGATTGTTGACGACCGTTTGACGCACCAGCATGGAGAGCTCTTGACGGCTCATGGTCATCAATGGGCGACCATTCTCGCCTGGCAGGCCCAGCATGGCGTTGGTATGCGCCAAACTAGTGGCCAGTGTCAGGGCATGCTGAAGCTGGCCCTTGATCTCTTCGGCTTGCGCGGAGGCGATAGCGGAGAGGCGTGCATCGATATTGCGCTCGAGCAGTTCCCTAGTCTGGCTTTCCACGAGTGCTTCGGAGCGTGTATTCGCCATCAGGGAGTAGATCACTAATGCGGCTACGACCAGCAGAATACAGCCGCTGACCAGCGTGGCAATTAACGTGCGAATGGATTTAAAGTTCATTTTTTATGTTTCTCAATGGTTAGTATCGTATTGATAAATCAGGTGAAAAATAGTCGCTGCTCGCGCCGGGACGTTTCATCTGATTTTCAACTGCGCCTTTGAACGACGATTTTCAGGGGGGGGCGTTTTCAAAGATGGTTTTCAAGAGCGCGGCGGTACTCATCATTTTTTCTGCCGAAGGTGTTGGCTGCTTTGCTTTAAATGGAGGGCTCGTCTGTTGGCTGGTGCTTGTCATGATCATCGTTGCGGCATAAGCGCTTGATAGTAAGAAACAGCAGCGCAAAAGCCACCTTAACTCGCCGCTATCATTATAGCCATGCGGTATGACACGTTGATGATCCTGTTATTTAATTTATCGGCGTGCGCGCTCTCTTCTTTAAGCGGGGACGCTTGAAATATGGCCGTTATACGCTGGGAGTCGCTGAGGGATGTTTGAAGGTCGGCTGTGGATCTGTTGAGTATCTTTCGGAAGTACGTGAGACAGGGAGTGTCGGCCCATAGCCGATTGGTGAACCAGGTTCTACCGGCCTGCCAAGATGGCCTTGGCCGGTAGCGCGTAGGGAAATAAACGCCCTATAAACGGGCGTTATCCATCATTTTATATCAATAGCCACTCGGCGTAGTGGGTCGAGAAAGCAGCAGATGATCGCCACGGGCGGCAGGATCGTTCTCCAGGGTGAAGCTCCCAACAATAGTGAAGAGCCGTTCAGACTGATCCTTGAGCTGTTCGGCAGCCGTGGTGGACTCTTCTACCAGCGCCGCGTTTTGCTGGGTCATCTGGTCCAGGTCGGTCACCGCGATGCTGACCTGACTGATACCATCGCTCTGTTCGCTTGCTGCGGTGCTTATCTCGGCCAGCATTTGGGTGACGCGTGTGACGCTTTCCGCCAGCTCATGCATGGCCGTTTCAGCACCCTTGACCAGTTGGGTGCCACTTTCCACCTTGCCCGTTGAGGCATGAATGCGCTGGCGGATATCGGCGGCGGCGTCGCTACTGCGAGACGCCAGTTTGCGAACTTCATCAGCCACCACCGCAAACCCACGGCCATGTTCTCCCGCACGTGCTGCTTCTACCGATGCGTTCAAGGCCAGCAGGTTGGTCTGGAAGGCGATGCCGTCAATCACGGTCACAATTTCCTGAATTTCAGCCGACGTCGTGCGAATGTCATCCATGGTGACCACCACCTGCTCAAACGCCGAGTTGGTCCGCGAGGCCAGTTGTGAGGCCGTTTGAGAAAGCCCACTGGCTTCCTGGGACGCACTGGAGGTATGTCCGACGGTGCTGCTGATCTGCTCCATGGCCGAGGACGTTTGTTGCAAGCTGGCCGCGGCCTGGTCGGTGCGCCGTGAAAGGTCCTGGCCGCCCTGGGTAATCTCACTGGCGGCATGGTGAACGGATTCACTGCTGGCGCGTACATCCACCAGTACATCGTGGATCTTGACCGCAAAGGCGTTGAACTGAATGGCAAGTTCGGCGCTTTCATTGCGTCCACGCACTGGTAGGCGTTGGGTTAAGTCGCCATCGCCTGAGGCAATGTCACGCATACGCTCGGCGAGGGTTCGCAGCGGGCGAGAAATACTGCTGCCCAACACCCAACTGACCAGCAAGCCCAGAAGCGCGATGACAAGGCCCATGCCCAGCATGCTCAACATGGAGGCCGTGCGTTGCTCTTGCATCTGCTCCTGCATGTTGTTTAAGCCAGCAAACACGGCTTGCTCGGGTAAGCGAAGCATCAATACCCAGGGCGCTTCAGTACCGCCGATGGTAAAGGGCCAATAGAGTTCGATCATCCCCTGCGCCTGGTCAACGTTACGGACCACGTCGCCCTGTTGAGCACGGCGAATATGCGTCTGTAGGGAGGGATTAAAGGCTTCGTTTGCAGATTTCCCAACCAGGGAGGCATCGCTGGTGTAGGCCGTGACGCCTCCCTGCGAGGCGATAAGCGCTATTTCGCCCGCGCCGCTGTATAGCGTTTGGTTGGCCTCGTTAAGTATCGACTGAATAAAGTCGACCGTATAATCAACGCCTGCAACGCCACGAAACTCTCCATCAACGATGATAGGGGCATTGAACGAGGTGACCAACGTGAGCTTGCCGTCGTAATCGAACTGCGCCGGGTCAACGATACAGGGGGCAAGCGTTTCACGCGGGCATAGATAGTACTCGCCGCTGCGCACGCCGCTTGCCTGAATAGCCTCACTCTCCATAGTCTCTCCTAGAGGAAGCGCGGCTAAATCACCGTTCTCGGTGCGATACCACCAGGGTTGGAAACGGCCATCGTCACCGTAGCCAAGACCCTCGCGCCCGGCAAACCGCGCATCCAGACCAAAGGCGTTTGGTTCCCAGCCGATATAGGCATCCAGTATTTCGGGGTTGGTGATCACCGTTTGGCGTACCAGCAGCGAAATTTCGCGGCGGCTGAGGTTCAGTGCCGGTCGGCCGTTGTTATCCCGCTGTCCCAGCATGGCATTGGTGGCGGCCAGGTTTTCGGCAATCTTGAGGGTTTTTTCAAACTGGCCCTGGATAAGCTCAGCCTGCGCTGAGGCAACCGCCGTTAAGCGTGCTTCGATATTGCGCTCAAGCAGCTCTTTGGTCTGGTCTTCTACCACCGCCTGAGAGCGCTCATTGGCAACCAGTGAGTAGGCGGCCAATGCCGCCACCACCAGCAAGATACAGCCGCCTACCAGGAGGGTAATTAACGTACGGACTGACTTGAAATTCATGGTTTTTATTGCCCTCAGCACTTGGTTATGTCGTGACTAGCCATGCCGTGATTAGCGATGGCGTGACGCGAGGGTGGGAGAGGGCGGTATAAGCCGGCCATGTTGGGATGCTGAACCGTTTGATAGGGTGAAACCGCCAACGACATCGGAAAGGCGCAGTGACTGCTCTTTTAGATGCTCGGCGGCGGTAGTGGACTCTTCCACCATCGCGGCGTTTTGTTGGGTCATGCGGTCAAGCTCAGCCACCGCGATATTAACCTGATGGATGCCGTCGCTCTGCTCGCGCGTGGCGGCACCAATCTCACCCAGCACATCGGTGACACGGGTAATACTCTCCACAATGTCACGCATGGTGGCACCGGCGCTTTGAACAAGTTCGGTGCCGTTGGTGACCGTCTGGTGTGAGGTATCGATCAGCGTTTTGATGTCGTTGGAAGCATCGCTGCTGCGCTGTGCAAGCTTACGAACCTCATCCGCCACGACCGCAAAGCCCCGGCCATGCTCACCGGCACGGGCTGCTTCAACGGAGGCATTCAGGGCAAGCAAGTTGGTCTGGAAAGCAATGCCATCCATCAGTGACACAATATCACTGATTTTATGCGACGCTGCCGAGATGTCGCCCATGGTGGCCACTACCTGATCAACTACTTGACCGCCTTTGTTGGCCACTTCAGAGGCATTCATCGAAAGCTGGTTGGCCTGTTGTGCAGCCTCTGCCGTGTGTTCAATGGTGCTGGTAATCTCTTCAATAGATGCCGAGCTTTGTTGCAGGCTGGATGCGGCATTATCGGTGCGGCGAGACAGGTCCTGCCCGCCCATGGAAATTTCATTGGCGGCGGTCTGTACCGACTGACTACTATCGCGAATGGTCAGCATCACCTCATCCATTCTGGCGACGAATCGATTGAAAGAGTGGGCGATTTGGGTGACTTCATCGTTGCCTTCTTCAGGCAGGCGTTGGGTCAGGTCCCCCTCACCAGAGGCGATATTGTCCATGGCGTTACGCACACCCAACAGGCGGCGCAGCAGCAGCGACAGCAGTAGGCCAAAGGCGAGCGCCGTTATAATCGCGACCACCACCAGGATAATAAGGGAAGAGGTAGCAATGGCGCGTAATCCTGCGGTGGCTTCGTACTCGTCCAACGCGACAATAAGGCGCCAGCCGTTTTCACCGCCAATCACGTGGCCTAGCAATAGCTTGTTGTCGCCTTGCAGGGCAAGAGGCAGAGGCGTGGTAGCGCCCATTAATTGATTGATGGAGCCTGCCGTAAGCTGTTCGTTAATGGCTGACACAGGCGTCAGTATCAAGTCAGCATCGGGGTGGGCGACCAGAGTGCCATCGTGGGTGGTGAGAAAGCCAAAGCTTGAAAGGGTCGGTGAAATGCCTGTCACTGTCTCGACGATGTTGCTGATAGGAATATCAGCACCTACCACGGCAGTCAGTTCACCATTCAGGTAGAACGGGCGAGCGAACGTGACCACCAGCTCGCGAGTTTGAGCGTCAATATAGGGCGCGGTAATAATCGCTTCTTGTGTGCTTACTGCCGCTTTGTACCAAGGGCGTTCTCGTGCGTCGTAGCCGCTTGGGGGCTGAAAGTCGTTATCATAGGTAATCTCTCCCGCCCCAGGGTAGCCAATATAGGTGGAAATAAACCCACCTGAAGTAAGGAGCTGACGAAGTGCCGGGCCGGGGGCGTTACTGGTGGCTGCTGTTTCCATGCTTTCCAGCATATCCAGTCGAGCGTTAAACCACTCGTTCAAGGCTTTGGCATTGCCGCTGACCACCGCTTTAAGGTTACGTGCTATCTGTTCATCGTTGTGATGTTTTACCGTTGCGTAGTTGACCACGCCATTGATTATCAAGCCAAGGGTGATCGCTGCAAGAGCGGCCAGAAGAATACGTACACGAAGGGAGGAAAACATGATCGCTCTCTTTGTCGATAAGCAACCGTATGCGCTGCTGCATACGGAGTAAGGGTGATTAGCTTATCGGCGAAAGCGACCACTACTTTAGTAGAAACCCCATCATTGCCAGAAATTATTTACCGCATGTCGCTAACGGCTTCCTGGATGTCGTTAAGTGATGCTTTGCTAAGATCTTTCGAGAGCGTATGGAGTACCAGTTTCTGGGTTGGCGCATCAAGCTTTTCGCGCAGCAGGCCCAGGAATTTGGGCGGTGCGACGATAATCAGTTTTTCCATACTGTTATTGACGCGGGCATTATAAAGGCATTGAGCCACCTCTTTGGCAAACAGCTCGTTCTCATGTTTTAACGCTGTCCCCCCTTCGGCAGACGAACGTGAACTCGATGACATGGACTCATGTACATCCGCGCCTGCACTGTCTGTAATCAGATCCCCCTCATGCAGGCGCCCTTCGGCATGAACCAGGCTCTCTTTCTCCTTCAGATGAAGAAAGTCACGAGTGAAAATGCGTGCTCGAGCGGCATCCGCTACCACGATATAGGTTGTCATCAGTCAACGTCCTCCATGCCGTTAGGGATATATTAACCATGGCAAGCGTTTGGCATTCGGTCAAACTAGAGCACTTTACGTCGTAAGAGACTGGTTATTGCTTCACCAATCAGCACTAGCACAATAATTGCGATCAGAATGGTCGCCACGGTAGGCCAGGCAAAGGTATCAATGGCACCCTGCAGAATGACGCCGATCCCGCCTGCGCCCACCAGTCCCAGCACGGTAGATTCGCGAATGTTGATATCCCAGCGCAGGATCACGATGGCGAAAAACGCTGGCATCACCTGGGGCACGATGGCATAGACAATTACCTTGGCCTTGGAGGCGCCGGTGGCTTCCATGGCTTCGACCGGTCGCTTATCGATTTCTTCGATTGCTTCGCCCATCAACTTGCCGATAAACCCGATAGAGCGAAACACAATGGCGAGAATGCCTGCCAGCACGCCGGGGCCGAAGATCGCCACGAACAAGAGCGCCCAGATGATGGTGTTCACCGAGCGGCTGGAAACCAGAATGAACCGCCCCAGCCACAGGCAGGCCCGGTTGGGCGTAGTATTCTGTGCGGCGATATAGGCCACCGGCAATGCCAGAAAAATGGTCAGGAAGGTGGCAAGCGTGGCTATGTGTACCGTTTCGATCAGGGCATTTACGATATTGCCAAGCCCGGCAGCGCTGGGGGGCCACATGCGCGCGCCCAGCCCGGAAATCTGGTTGGGCGCATCCCACACCCAGGGCCAGAAGATATCGATATCGCGAACCGCCCATACCACCACCATCAGAGTGATGAGCAGCACGGCAAAGCGAATAAGACGTTCCTTGCGATCAAAACGTTGCCAAACGTGGTCGGCGAGTTTCTGTGCATGATCTACCATATTTTTTTCCTCACCCAGCCGCTGATACCTTCACTGAGTAAAATGACCGCGATGATGACCAGCAGGATCGCAAAGGCGAAGTCATAGTCATAGCGCCCGAAGGCGTTCATCAGCGTGCCGCCAATGCCGCCGGCACCCACGATACCCACCACGGCAGACGCCCGCAGGTTGCTGTCCAGCTGGTACATGGAAAGCCCTACCTGGCGCGGTAGAATCTGCGGGAATACGGCGTAGAAGAGCGTGGCCAGATACCCGGCGCCAGCGGCGCGCATGGCCTCTACTTGGCCCCAGTCTATCTCCTCGATCTCCTCGGCCAGAAGCTTGCCGACAAAGCCGATGGAGTAGAGCGTGAGCGTCAAGATGCCCGCCAGTGGGCCAAACCCCACGGCGGCAACGAACAGAATCGCCACGATCACCGGGTGAAAGCTACGCGAGATAATGATGACTGCACGGCCAATCAGGTAGATCGGCATGGGCGCAATATTACGCGCCGCCATCACGGCAAAAGGGATCGACAGGAAGACGCCCAGTAGCGTGGCCAAAATGGCGATCTGAAAACTCTCCTTGAAGCCGGTCAGGAGAAGTTCGTAGCGCTCGAGGTTGGGTGGAAAGCCGCCGCTGAAGATACGTGCGGCGCGGGGCAATCCTTCAGAGATGCGCGCCCAGTTGAACGGTAGCGAACCAAATGCCCACACCAGATACACTGCCACGACGATGATCAGCCCGTAGCGAAGTAGAGGATTGGCAATGAACGGCGGTTTCTTCCAGGTGCGCGGCGTGCTGGATGAAGCCTCAGGCGGGGTCATGGGCGCGCTCCTCTGATGGGGCGTCGCTTATCGCATCGTCCGGTGCTTCGATGCCGCCGTAAATGGCGTCCAGCGCGTCTTTATTGAAATCACTTGGCACGCCATCAAAAATCATCTTGCCGTGGCGCAAACCCACAATGCGCTCTGTGTAGGTTTTGGCCTGGGCCACGTTGTGGATATTGATCAGCACCGGCAGTGAAAGCTCGCTTGCCAAGCTCTGCAGTAGCATCATGATCTGCTCGGAGGTGCGCGGGTCAAGCGAGGCGGTGGGTTCGTCGGCCAGCAACACGTCGGGCTCCTGCATCAGCGCCCGTACCACGCCTACCCGCTGGCGCTCGCCACCGGAAAGCTCATCGGCGCGCTTGTTGGCGTAGTGGGCAATGCCCACACGCTCCATCAGCATAAATGCGCGCTCAATATCCGCCTGCGGGTAGCGGCGGGTAATTGCCTGATAGAGATTCACGTAGCCCAGCCGCCCAGCCAGCACGTTCTCCATTACCGTCAGGCGGTCCAGCAGGTTGAAGCCCTGAAACACCATGCCGATCTTGCGGCGCGCACGGCGCAGGTCAGCGCCCCTGAGATGCACAAGCTCGGTACCGTTGAGAGTAATGGAGCCGGAGGTCGGCTCCACTAGGCGATTGATACATCGCAGCATGGTACTTTTACCGGCGCCGGAGGCGCCCACAATCGATACCACGCTATTGCCCTCAACCTTCAGGTCGAGACCTTCCAGCACGGCTTTGTCGCGGCCATACCGTTTGACCAGATTCTTGATTTCCAGCATGTTTTCGCTTCCATCGGTAGCTAACAAACCGCGCCACGCGGGCGCGGTACGTTTTACTCTTCCAGATTGTCAGGCGTATAGCTCACGCCATTGGCAGCCTGGATGGTGCGAATTACCTGCCAGTTATCCTTGTAATTGATGGGAATGAACTTCTCGACACCCTCAAACTCTTCGCCAAGCTCTGTGCCTTTAAAATCGAAGCTGAAGAAGGCCTCTTCGATCTTCTCGACCAGGTCCGGGTGCAGATTGTAGGCGTAGTTATAGGAGGTGGTGGGGAAGCGGTCGGATTCAAAAATCATGCGGACGTCGTCGGTGTCGTAAAGCCCGCGCGCGGCCATTCGATCAACCACTTCCGAGGCCACTGGGGCGGCGTCGTAATCGCGCGCCACGACGCCCAACATGGATTGGTCGTGGCTGCCAGAGTAGACCACTTCGTAATCTTCGTCAGGTGTTATACCCAGTTCAGGCAGTAGTGCCCGAGGCGCCAGATTGCCTGAATTAGAAGTGGGTGATGTATGGGCAACCCGTTTACCTTTCAGGTCTTCCAGTTCATGGATGTCGGAGTCTGCGTGGGTGAAAAGCTGTAGGGTATAGCCAAACTGGCCGCTATCTGAGCCCATTAATGCAAAGGGAACTGCCCCTGCCAGGTTGACTGCAAAGGGCGTGGGACCGGTAGAAAAGCCCGCGATATGCAGTCGCCCGCTGCGCATTGCCTCCACTTGGGCCGCGTTGGACTGAACGGCGAAGAAGCGCACATCGCGGCCGGTCACCTCTGACAGGTGGTCGATAAAGGGCTGCCATATATCGGAATAGATGGCTGGATCTTCCACCGGGGTATAGGCAAAGATAAGCGTGTCGGGATTTAGCCATTGCGCCTCATCGGCGGGACGGTCCGCGACCATATCGGAGTTTTCGTCACAGTAAAGCGCATCAAGGTCGCCGCGTTCGCATTCGGCGTAGGCATGACTGGAAAGCAGTGCCAAGAGCGTAGTTGTGGTCAGTAGGGCAAGCGGACGCTTGCAAAACGTCATGGAAGTCATAAGGGGCCTCATTCATGAATTATTTTTGTGTTCTTGCAGTTGCTCAGCAGGCTAATGATGTTCTTTTATATACTTTGTGCCATGATCAAAAGGCGTCAAGTGTTTCGAAAATGTACATTTAGCCATCAAAATATTTATTTTTCGAAAATCGACACTCTCAATCTAGGGTTTGTTACAAAGTTATGTCAAACACTTTTCTTGCCGCCTCCTACCATTGGCGTAATCGTTACCTGTTGATGCGTCATGGTCATAGCCAGGCAAACCAGCAAGCGTTGATTATCAGTAGTCCCGGGCGGGGTGTTGAAGCGTTTGGACTCTCCACTATCGGCGAGCAGCAACTGGCGAGCGCCGTGCATGCATGGGCCTGGCCGGTGCCAACGCAGGTGGTGCATTCTGATTTTTTGCGCACCACCCAAACGGCTGCCCGCGTGGCCGAGGCCTTTAAGCTTACGATGACGGCCGACAGGCGCCTTAGAGAGCGTTCCTTCGGTGAGTTGGAGGGCGGCTCGGACGAGCGTTATCCGGATGTGTGGGCGCTGGATGCCCAGAATGCCGACCACACTTCACACCAAGTGGAGGCTGTGAGCGCGGTGGCTGCGCGCATGATGGCGGTGATAGAGGAGCGGGAGCAGCAGTGCGAGGGAGAAACCATCCTGGTCGTTAGTCACGGCGACCCGCTACAGATACTGCTGACCGCCTTGCAAGACAGGCCACTCACCCAACACCGTGAGCAGCCTGCTCTGTTACCGGCCAGCATTACCCAAGTGGGCGCGCCTTAGATCGCGCCTCCCCGTATGCCTTAGTGCCCCAGGATCTGGCTCAGGAACAGCTGGGTGCGCTCGGACTGCGGGTTATTGAAGAGCGGCTCCGGCGCATTTTCTTCGATGATCTGCCCCTGATCCATGAAAATCACTCGGTCGGCGACGGTTTTGGCAAAGCCCATCTCGTGGGTCACGCAGAGCATGGTCATGCCCTCTTCGGCAAGCTCGACCATGACGTCCAGCACCTCTTTGATCATCTCCGGGTCGAGTGCCGAGGTAGGCTCATCAAATAGCATCACATCCGGGTGCATGCACAGCGAGCGGGCAATCGCCACGCGCTGTTGCTGGCCGCCGGAGAGTTGGCCGGGGTACTTTTGAGCCTGCTCGGCGATGCGTACGCGCTCCAGGTAGCGCATGGCCTGCTCTTCGGCCTCCCTGCGCGGCTTCTTTTGAACCCACATGGGCGCGATGCAGCAGTTCTCCAGCACTGTCAGGTGGGGGAACAGGTTGAAGTGCTGAAACACCATACCCACGCTGCGGCGTATCTGCTCAATACGTTTTACGTCTTGGGTCAGCGGCACCCCGCCGACTACGATATCGCCCTGCTGGTGCTCTTCCAAGTGATTAATGCAGCGAATCAGCGTTGATTTACCCGAACCGGACGGGCCACAGATAACGATCCGCTCGCCGCGTTTTACTTCGAAATCTATATCGCGCAGTACGTGAAAGTCGCCATACCACTTGTTAACGCCGCGCATTTCGACCATTAGGTCAGACGTGCTTTTAGACATGCTGTTGCCAGAGAGGTTGGTGGCTGCTTGTGTCATGATTAAATCCTGCTCAAATTCTTGAAAAAGCGGCGTTAGCGCTTGTGGCCGGTGTTCAACTTGCGTTCCAGATACTGGCTATAGCGCGACATGCTGAAACAGAAAATCCAGAACACAAACGCGGCAAACACGTAGCCTTCCAGCGAAAAGCCCAGCCAGTTGGAGTCGGAAAGCGCCGCCTGCACGATCCCCAGCAGGTCAAACAGCCCAATGATCATGACCAGCGTGGTGTCTTTAAATAGCGAGATAAACGTATTCACGATGCCTGGAATCATCATCTTCAGCGCCTGGGGCAAAACGATCAGGCCCATGCGCTTCCAGTAGGTCATGCCCAGTGCCGCGGCGGCCTCCTCTTGGCCCTTGGGGATCGCCTGAAGACCGCCACGAATGACCTCGGCCATGTAGGCACTTTGAAACAGCGTTAGGCCAATCAGCGCCCGTACCAGGCGGTCAACGCTAATACCAGAGGGCAGAAACAGCGGCAGCATCACCGAGGCCATGAACAGCACGGTAATCAACGGCACACCGCGCCAGAACTCGATGAAGATGACGCAGAAGCTCTTCACGATGGGCATGTTAGAGCGCCGCCCCAGAGCCAGCACGATGCCAATCGGCAGCGCGCCGATCATGCCTACAGATGCCAGCAGCAGGGTCAGCATCAAACCGCCCCAGCGATGGGTAGGTACGCGTGGCAGGTCAAAGTAGCCGCCGTGAAGCAGTACGTAGGCCGCGATGGGAAAGCCCACCAAGGCAAACACGGCCACCCAGCGCTTGAACGGCAGGCGCGGAATGGCAAGCCAGGCGATCAGGGTAAAAAAGCCGCCAAACACAATATTGGCGCGCCAGATTTCCTCTCGCGGATAAAGTCCGTAGATAAACTGCGTAAAGCGCGCATTAACGAACACCCAGCAGGCGCCCTCTCGCGAGCAGTCATCCCGGGTGGTGCCTACCCAGTCGGCGTTGATGAACGCCCACTGAATGGTCGGCACCAAAAGCAGATATAGAACGTACAGCCCCACCAGCGTAAACAGCGTATTGAGCGGGCTGCTGAACAGGTTGGTGCGCAGCCAAGCCACGGGCCCTATGGTGTTGCTGGGGGCAGGCCGCTGATCAATCATTGTTTGGTTATGAATCATAAAGCTATCCTCACCGGCGCCTAGCGCTCAACCAACGCTACGCGGGCGTTGAACCAGTTCATGAACATGGAAACCAGCAGGCTGATCGTCAGATACACCGCCATGGTCATGGCGATCACCTCAATGGCCTGCCCCGTTTGATTCAGCGTGGTGCCCGCAAACACGGATACCAGGTCGGGGTAGCCGATGGCCGTGGCAAGCGAGGAGTTCTTGATCAGGTTCAAGTACTGGCTGGTGAGTGGCGGGATAATGACCCGCAGTGCCTGCGGAATGACCACTAGGCGCAACACCAGGTTACGCGGCAGGCTCAGCGCTTGGGCGGCTTCGGTTTGGCCGTGGGAAATGGCCTGGATGCCCGAGCGGACAATTTCAGCAATGAACGCAGCGGTATAGATGGAAAGCGCCAGCCACAGCGCCAGAAATTCCGGAATCACGGTAAAGCCACCGCGGAAGTTAAAGCCGCGCAGTTCCGGAACATCCCAAGTGATCGGTACGCCGGTGGCGACCGTAATCAGCAGTGGCAGACCCAGAATCAGTACCAGCGATATCCACCCGGCAGGGATCCGTTTACCGGTTGCCTCTTGGCGGCGCTTGTTCCACACACACAGTGCAATACTGGCGATAATCGCGACGATAAAGGTCGCTGGGATCATCCCAAAGCCTGACTCAAAAAGCGGCTCAGGCAGATACAGACCGCGCACGTTAAGAAAAACAACCTCGCCAAACGAGAGGCTGTCCCTTGCACTGGGTAGCGTGCGCAGCACGGCGAAGTACCAGAAAAAAATCTGTAGCAGTAACGGGATATTGCGGAAAGTTTCGATATAGGCGGTGGCCAGGCGTGCCAGTAGCCAGTTGGGCGACAGGCGAGCAATGCCGACAATAAAGCCAATCAGCGTCGCGGCCACCACACCCAAGGCGCCGACCAATAGCGTATTGAGCAAGCCCACCAAAAAGGTGCGGCCGTAGGTATCCTGAGAGGAGTAGTCGATCAGGCTTTGTACGATACCAAAGCCTGCGGTGTTATTTAAAAAGCCAAAACCGGTGGTGATACCCCGGGCGGATAGGTTGTCCTGAGTATTGCCGACGATATACAGCAAAAATACGACAACGGCTGCCGTTAAAAGCAGCTGAAAAACAAGTGCGCGTTTGGCACGGTCTCGCCAAAACGGTGGCTTGTGGCCAGCGGGGCGAGTGTTGGGTCTTACGGACATGGGTGGCGTCTCCGCTACACGGAAGGTCAATCAAATGGCCCGTCGGCACTCATCTGCTAAGCGCGACGGGCCGGGTCAAGCGAGATGCTTAGCGAATCGGCGGAGCGTACTGGAAACCACCCTGGTTCCATAGCGCGTTGGCACCGCGTTCAATCTCAAGCGGTGAGTCCATGCCAACGTTGCGCTCAAAGCTTTCGGCATAGTTACCGACCTGGCTAATAATGTTGTAAGCCCAGTCAGCGTCAAGCCCCATGCCTTCACCGTAGTTACCGTCCTGGCCAAGCAGGCGGGCGATGTCGGGGTTTTCGGAGCTGGTCATTTCCTCTACGTTTTCACTGGTCACGCCGTACTCTTCAGCATTGAGCATGGCAAACAGTGACCATTTCACGATGTTGAACCAGGTGTCATCGCCCTGGCGAACTACCGGGCCCAGCGGCTCCTTGGAAATGATATCGGGCAGAATGACGGCGCCATCCGGATCATCTAACTGAATGCGCAGCGCCGCCAACTGAGAAGTATCCGAGGTTAGAACGTCACAGCGGCCAGCCTGGAAGCCGCCCACGGTCTGCTCTGAGGTATCAAACACGATAGGATCAAATTCCATATCGTTGGCGCGGAAGTAATCGGCCACGTTAAGTTCGGTGGTGGTGCCCGTTTGGATACAGATCGCCGCACCGTCCAGCTCATCAGCACCGCCGATGCCCAGGTCACGGCTAACCATAAAGCCGATACCGTCATAGAAGTTGACGCCTGCGAAGTTCAGACCCAGCGTGGTATCGCGGGTGGTGGTCCAGGTCGTGTTACGAGAAAGCAAATCGACTTCGCCAGACTGCAGCGCAGTGAAACGCTCAACGGCATTGAGAGAGATGTAATTGACGGCATCTGCATCACCCAGCACGGCAGCGGCGACCGCACGGCAAACATCGACATCCAGCCCTTGCCAGTTGCCATCACCATCGGGTGCCGAAAAGCCTGGCAAACCGTCGCTGACGCCACACTGCACGGCTCCACGTTCAATGGTTTCTTCAAGTGTTGCTGCGTTAGCGTTAGTGGCGCCTGTCAGTGTGATGGCGCCTGCAGAGGCCAGTAATACCCAGTGTTTCTTGTTCAACATGGTAATTCCCTTCCTCAATTAATATTGTTATGCATGCGAAGGCATGACATATAAAGCTAGCAAGGAAGATGCCAATGTGGGTACAACGCCAAATTCAGCGCTTTTCAACGCAAAATGATTCTGCTTCTACGAAAGTTTAGGTGCAAAAAAATAGAAACGGTTGCCGCATGCGCTGTTTTGGTGCGACAACCGATGGTTGATGGCAGAGTGCTGACCGGTAAGCCCTAGCGAATGGGCGGGGCGTACTGAATGCCGCCATCGCGCCACAGAGCATTTAAACCACGGGTAATATTGAAGTTAGAGTCCACGCCCACGTTGCGATCATACATTTCGGCGTAGTTGCCCACCTGTTTGACGATTTGGTAAGCCCAGTCGTCATTAAGTCCCATGCCTTCACCAAAACTGCCGTCCTGGCCCAGCAGGCGGGCAATATCTGGATTATCGGAATCCGCGTGTTCATCAATATTGGTGCTTGAGACACCCAGTTCTTCAGCGTTGAGCATGGCAAACAGCGACCATTTTACGATATTGAACCACTGGTCATCGCCCTGGCGTACGGCGGGGCCAAGCGGTTCCTTGGAAATAATCTCGGGCAGCACTACCGCCATGTCGGGGTTGGCAAGCTGCATGCGTTGGGCATACAACTGAGAAGCATCGGAGCTTAAGACGTCGCAGCGCCCGGCTTCAAAACCGGCAATCGACTGTTCGGGAGAATCAAACACCACTGCGTCATAGTGCATGTCGTTAACACGGAAATAGTCTGAAAGGTTCAGCTCGCTGGTCGTGCCTGACTGCGTGCACACCGCCGCGCCGTCCAGGTCTTCGGCACTTTGCACGCCCAGGTCGCTTGCGACCATGAATGCTTGGCCATCGTAATAGCTCACCCCGGTAAAGTGCATACCTTGGGTGGTATCGCGGCTAGAGCTCCAGGTCGTCGTGCGGGAGAGCAGATCCACTTCGCCGGATTGCAGGGCGGTAAAACGCTCCACCGAATCGAGCGGTACGAAATCAACCTTGCTGGCATCGCCTAATGCCGCCGCGGCAATCGCGCGGCAGACATCGGTATCCAGGCCGCGATACGTATCGTTATCGTCCAGTGAGGAGAAGCCGGGCTGGGCGGCGTTCACCCCGCAGCGTACGCTATCGCGGGATTGAACGGTTTCTAATGTGGTGCCCAAGGCAACCGTCGGGACCAGGGCGCACGCGCCAATGCTTATCCATTTAAGGGTTTTCATTGTTGGTTCCTTAACGTGGTGACACAAAAAAGGCCGAGCAGTGCCCGGCCTCATCGCTTGCTGGCGTGCTATTCAAATAAACGTCAGCTGAACGCTTTACGCATGAACGGTGGCAACGCCAGGGCGCCCCGGTGGGCATCCACTGTGTAGTACTGTAGCGGCATTTCGTGACTAGCGGCAGCCTCTTCGCGGAAGGTTTCCACGTTGGTGCCTTTACCGGCAAGCGTCACGCTCCACCAGCCGGAAGGATAAACCGGCTGGGGGAAGGGCAACGTGGCGACACTGGCAAAGCCCGCTTCGCGCATGTCATGGCGCAGCTCACGAATAATCGAGCCACTGTGATAAAGCGGTGATTCGCTCTGCTGCACCATCACGCCATCGGCTTTCAGAATGCGGTGGCAGCGCTTAAGGAAGTCAGTCTTGAACAACCCTTCGGCGGGGCCGACCGGGTCGGTAGAGTCGATAATCAGCACGTCGATGCTTTCATCGGCAGCGTCATCTACCCACTTCACACCGTCGGCGAACAGCAGCTCGGCGCGTGGGTCGTCGTTGGCTTCCACCAGTGCCGGGAAGAAACGCTCGGAGGCCTTGGTGACTTCTTCATCGATATCGATCTGGGTGACTTTTTCAACGCCCGGGTGACGCAGCACTTCTTTCAGTGTGCCGCAGTCGCCGCCGCCGATAATCACCACGCGCTTGGGCGCCGGATGAGTAAACAGTGCCGGGTGGGCGATCATTTCGTGATACAGGAAGTTGTCGCGGTCGGTGAGCATCACGCAGCCGTCCAGCACCATCAGGTTGCCGTAGGTCTCGGTAGCGTATACTTCCAAGTGCTGGTACTCACTCTGCACATCCAACAGCTTTTCAGAGATCTTCAGCGAGAAGGCGCTGCCGTGGCTATCAAACACTTCGGTAAACCACTGGTCGTCGCGTAATTCGCTCATCAATTGGCTCCTGAGGAAGGGGTGTCGGAGTGGGTAGGAGTGCCTTGGTGATACTGCGGGCTTAACTCGTGCAGCGCTTCCATAAAGGCGGTGACGTTATCCGGGTTGGTAAACTGGCTGATGCCGTGGCCCAGGTTGAAAACATGCCCCGGACCGTGGCCGTAGCTTTCCAGCACGCGGGCGACTTCGGCACGAATCGCCGACGGGCGTGCAAACAGCACGTTGGGGTCGAGGTTGCCCTGAAGCGCAACCTTGTGGCCCACACGGGCGCGGGCGCTGGAGAGCTCGGTCGACCAGTCGATACCCAGTGCATCAGCACCAGCGCAGGCGATGTCTTCAAGCCACTGGCCGCCGTTTTTGGTGAATAGAATTACCGGTACGCGGCGTCCGTCGTGCTCGCGGATCAGCCCGGAAACAATTTGCTCCATATAGCGTAGCGAGAACTCCAGGTACGCGGGGGTGGAAAGCGCTCCGCCCCAGGTATCGAAGATCTGCACCGCCTGGGCGCCTGCGCGGATCTGCGCGTTCAGGTAATCGGTCACCGACTGCGCCAAGGTATCCAGCAGTTGATGCATGGTGTCTGGCGTATCGTAAAGCATGGTTTTCAGATGACGGAAGTCTTTGCTGGAACCGCCCTCCACCATGTAGGTTGCCAGCGTCCAGGGGCTTCCCGAGAAGCCGATCAGCGGCATACGCCCGTTCAGCTCGCGGCGAATGGTCGATACCGCACGCATGACGTAGTCCAGGTCGCGCTCGGCGTTGGGCACGCTTAGCGCCGCTACTTCTTCCGGGGTGCGCACGGTCTTGCGAAACTTGGGGCCTTCACCGGTTTCAAAATAGAGCCCCAGACCCATGGCATCGGGGATCGTCAAAATATCTGAAAACAGAATCGCCGCATCCAGCGGGTAACGCTCCAGCGGCTGAAGTGTTACTTCGCAGGCCAGGTCCTGGTTGCGACACAGGTCCATAAAACTGCCCGCATCGGCGCGGCGCTCACGATACTCAGGCAGATAGCGGCCTGCCTGACGCATCATCCATACCGGCGTGCGGTCAACGGGCTGGCGCGCTAGGGCGCGGAGAAAACGATCATTTTGCAACGGTGTGGAAGTCATAAACACGTGCCCTTGGGAAATTTACCTGTAGTGTATTTTAAAGGGTATACAAACCAGTGCTGATACTTTACTTGAAACATGATTGAAAAGGCGCTTGGCTCGGGTCTCTAAACCTTAAGGCAGAGGTGAGAGTGTACTTGAGAACGCCCAACTAAGCGGCATGCCGACGTGTAAAACGTGCCCAAACCTATCCGCTACGCAGAGGCCGGCGTGGCACGAAGCTACGGCTCTTCCTTCGCGGAAAAGGGATAAACCTCGGTCGTTGTCTTGCTCTCGTTCGCGCTAACGGTTGGGCGGCGGTCACGAGCACGCAGGTCACGATAAACAGCGGTGCGCATCAGCAGCATGGCCACCACCGGTGCAGTGAGCATCACAAAGGCAGTGATCAATAGCTCATGAATCACTAGCCGTGACTGTAGCGCCGAGAAGTAGATCATGGAGGCAATCAGAATAGAGCCGGTGCCTAGCGTGATCGTAATGGCGGGGCCGTGAATGCGCTGGAAGAAGTGCGGCAGTCTAACAAGGCCCAATGCACCGATCAGTACAATCGCGCTTCCAAGTAGCAATAGCAGGGTAATGGGCAGGCTGGCCCATAGCGGTAGTGACTCCAGCTGTGGGTTCATTCAATTACCTCGCCACGCATAAGAAATTTGGTAAGCGCGATGGTTGATACAAAGCCCGTCAGGGCAATCAGCATCGCGGCCTCAAAATAGATCACGCTGCCAAACCGGATGCCCAGCGCCAGGGCAAACAGCATGGCACACATCCATAGTGTATCGAGTGCCAGTACACGGTCTTGCGCGGTTGGCCCTCGCAGTAAGCGCACCGTACACAGCAGCATGGCTAACAAGACGCTAAGTAGCGTGATATTAATTGCCAGAGAGAGCAGCGTAGTCATACAGAACGCCTTTTATTCATGTTCAAAGATCTCGATTAATGGCTGTTCGTAGCGCGTTTTAATCGTGTCGATCCACCACTGTTCATCGTGAAGGTCAAACACATGCAGCGCCAAATCATTAGAGTCTGGCAGCTGTTCTACCCACACGGTGCCGGGAGTTGAATTGATCAGGCACGAAAGCAACGCCAGGCCGTACGGGTCTTTAAGATCCAGTGGCACTCGGACGAACTGTGATTTTACACCCTTGGCATTGAACAAGATGATGCGGCTGACGTTAAAGCAGGAGCGTATGATTTCGATCATCGACATAAACAGCAGGCGTGCCAACACCAGCGGTTTACGCAGTGGTGCTGGGGCGAGTGGGCGCAGTGGTCTGGCGAGCAGCGGTGCGGCAATGGCCAGGACACTGCCCAGCAACACCTGTGCAGGCGCAGTGCTTTGATTCAGCAGTAGCCACATGATTAACAAGGCGCCCGATAAGGCAGGAGAGGGAAGCCAGCGCAGCGTCATTGGTCCGACTCCCCGAACGTACCGCCCACCGCAGCGGTTGATCCTAGACGGTTCAAATAGACCTCAGACTGGTTGAGCGCTTCTGTACTGCGCTCCAGATACGCCATCGTCGGGCCTGCTTGAACGGTGAGCAGCAGGCAGGCCAGTAGCAGGGTGATGACAGGCATGACTTCGGAGCGCTGCAGATGAGGCGCGACCGGGTTCTGGACAGCCCAGAAGGTCCGTACCCCAAAACGCATTAACGAAATAATGCCTGCCAACCCGGAAAGTACGACCAGCGCAATAACGACCCAAGTGACGATTCCCCGCTCAATCAGCAGGTCGGTAGGATTCAACAGCCTATGAAAAAGACTGAATTTGGCGATAAACCCTGACAGCGGCGGCAGCCCGGTAATAATCAGGGCGCAGCAGGCGAAGGCCAGCCCCAAAAAGGCCAGCGCGCCAGGGATCGCCTTGCCGACGGGCTCCTCCGGCTTATCCTCCACCGCGAAAGCCTCCATGGTTAATGCCAGCATCGCGGCTCCCGGTGTGCGGATACGCTCAATTAACTCTATCAGCAGCAAAAACGCGGCAACTGCCAGTGTCGAGCTGATCAAGTAAAACAGCGCCACGTTGATAAGCGCCGGTTGGCCATAACCAACGGCGGCCAGCAGCGTGCCTGATGAGATGACCGCCGCATAGCCTGCCATGCGGCCAGGTTCCTGGCTTGCAAGAATACCGATGGTGCCGAAAGCAAGCGTGACAAGGCCTCCCCAGAGCAGCAGGTCAAAGCCGAAACCGGCGGCAGGGCCTTCCGAGAACAGCAGTAACCACAACCGAATCAGCACGTACACGCCAACTTTGGTCATCAGTACCATCATGGCAGCCACCGGCGGCGAGGCCGCCGAGTACGTCGTGGGCAGCCAGAACCCCAGTGGCCACATGGCGCTTTTGGTGAGAAAGGCTAACGCCAGAATAACCACGCCAATTTTTAACAACATGAGGTCTTCCGGCGATAGCATGCTCAAGCGCATCGCCAGGTCGGTCATGTTTAGCGTGCCGGTCGTCGCGTAAATCAGGGCCACGCCAATCAGGAAGAAAAACGACGCTAACAAATTCACCACAATGTACTGCATGCCTGCTCTTATACGCATGCTGTTATAGCCATGCAGTATCAAGCCATACGAGGCCGCCAACATGACCTCGAAGAACACAAACAGATTGAACAGGTCATTGGTAAGAAAGGCCCCGTTAATGCCCATTAACAAAAACTGGAATAACGAGTGAAAGTGCACACCAATGCGGCTCCAGCGGATCATGGCAAAGATCAGAGAAGCGCTCGCCAATATTGACGCAAGCAGCAGCATCACCGCCGTTAGCCGGTCAACCAACAAGACAATGCCAAAGGGGGCTGTCCAGTTAGCAGAGAGGTAGAGGCCAATGCCATCGGGCCAGTATTCGTGGTCCGCCAGCAAAAGCAGTGCGACAGAGGTCGCCAGCATCGCCAGCGTGCTGGCCAGGTTAATAAAAAACTTTTTTTGGTGATGACGTTCATTCACCAGGATCAGCCCTGCCCCGAATATCAAGGGCAGTAAAACAGGTGCCAACATTAAATGGTGCAGCCAAGGAAGACTCATCAATGGGGCTCCTTGCCATCAACGTGGTCGGTGCCGGTAAGGCCGCGAGCACCAATCATCACCACCAGATAAAGGGCTGTGGTGGCAAAGCCGATCACGATAGCCGTTAAGACCAGCGCCTGGGGCATCGGGTCGGCATACAAAGCGGGGTCAATAGTGCCCTCGGCAAGCGTTAAGGGGGGCTGATTGATGGAGAGACGCCCCATGATGAAGATAAATAGATTAACGGCATACGAAATAAGCAATAAGCCCGTAATGACCTGAAAGGTGCGTGGACGCAGCAGCAGCCACACCCCGGAGCCAAACATGATGCCCATTGCCATGGCCATAACAGCTTCCATTAGCGGGTCTCCTGTTGAGGGTTGAGGGGCGCTGGCGCCGTGGTAGCGGGTAAGCGGTGGCTGCGTACAGATTGGTGTGCCAGCGCCACAAGCATCAGTATCGAGGAGCCAACGACCACGCCAAAGACACCTAAATCAAACAGGAATGCACTCGGCAGGTGCACCTCGCCAAGCACAGGAAGCGTGAAGTGTGCGGTGTGGGTGGTCAGGAAAGGATAGCCCAGCAGCCACGCGCCCAGGCCCGTTGCGCAGGCCGTCAGTAGGCCAAATGCAATCCAGCGGTGAGGGCGTAGGCGTAGATGCGTTTCAACCCACTGCGTACCGGCCAGCATGTATTGAACAATAATCGCAACCGCAAAGATCAAACCGGCAACGAAACCGCCGCCGGGCAGGTTATGGCCCCGAATAAAGAAGTAGGCCGCGATGACGCCCATCACGGGCAGCAGCAAGCGTAAATAGACGCTGGGGATTTTGAGATAGCCTGTTGCCACTTGCTGGACAGGTGTTTGCCCGGCTGCAGGATCAACGCTGTTGGTCTGCTGAGCGGGAATGGGCAGGCTTTCAGGCGCGGGGCGAAAGCGCCGCAGCAGTGCGTAAACGGTCAAGGCGACAATGGCCAACACCGCAATTTCGCCCAGCGTATCGAAATTGCGGAAGTCGACCAGCAGCACATTGACCACGTTACTTCCCCCGCCTTCACTTAAGGCATGGGTAAGGAAAAAGTCAGAAATACCGCCTTCTGAAGGTGTGCGTAGCAGTGCCGTATAGCTGATCAAGGCCATTGCCAACCCCGCACACACCGCAATAACGATATCGCGTGAGCGGCGAAATAGTGCGCGTTTGGTGGTAGTAATGTTCAATTCCTGCGGTGCGATACGCGGGGGAAGCCAACGTAGTCCCAGCAGGATCAGCACCGTGGTAATGGTTTCCACCATTAGTTGGGTAAGCGCCAGGTCGGGCGCCGATAGCCACAAAAACGACAGGCTGGTAATAATGCCCACACCGCCCACCAGGCTAAGCGCTGCCAAGCGATGGTATTTTGCCTGCCAGGCCGCCGCGACAGCGCAAATTGCCCCCATCAGCCATAGCCCGGCAAAGAGCCAGGAAAATCCCCCATTGGCAGGCAGAGCAAGCAGCGAGATGGGGCGTATCAGCAAAATGGGCGCCGCCAGAAGCATCACCACCATAAGCAAGAGCTGAGGCTGCAAGCGCCGTGTGCTGAGTATTTTTTCCAGCAAAGAGGCGATGGATGAGATCCGCAGCATGGTATTTTCGTAGGCTTGCTTGCCGTTAAAGCGCCCCAGCAACGGCACATGGGTGGCTTGAATTAGCCCATAGCGGACACGTAGCCAAATATAGAACCCCACACCGCCGATTAACGCGACGAAACTCATTGCCAAAGGCAGGTTGAAACCGTGCCAAACGGCGAGGCTGTAGTAGGGCGTTGCCTCGCCTAATACAGAGGTAACGGCGGCGTTCAGGAAGGGGCCGATACTCAGGCCTGGAATAATGCCCACCACTAGGCAGCAAAGCACTAAAAACTCGACAGGAAAGCGCATCCAGCGTGGTGGCTCATGCGGTTGGCGAGGCAAGTCATCAGGCAGCTTGCCGAAGAAGACGTAGGTAAAACGAAGCGAATACGTAACGCCAAAGACCCCCATCAACACCGCCGCAATGGACATCCCCCAGTTTTGCGCGGAGCCAACGCTTAGCGCTTCGGCAAAGAACATCTCCTTGGAAATAAACCCGTTAAGAAACGGGACGCCGGCCATCGCCGCACTGGCGACGATTGCCAGCGTGGACGTGTAGGGTAGCGCTTTATAAAGGCCGCGCAGGTGGCGCATATCTCGGGTGCCCGTCTCATGGTCAATAATGCCTGCGGCCATGAAAAGCGAGGCTTTAAACGTGGCATGGTTAACGGTATGGAAAATCGCGGCTACCAGTGCCAAGGGGGTGCCAATGCCCAGCAGTACGGTAATCAACCCCAGATGGCTGATGGTTGAGTAGGCCAGCAGGCCTTTCAAATCGTGTTGGAAAATAGCGGTGAAGGCACCAATCAACATGGTGCATACGCCAGCCCCCATGATGATCCAGCTCCACTCAGGCGTTCCTGACAGCGATGGCCAAAGCCGCATGAGTAAAAAAAGGCCCGCCTTGACCATGGTGGCGGAGTGCAAAAACGCCGATACCGGTGTTGGCGCTGCCATGGCATGCGGCAACCAGAAGTGAAAAGGGAACTGCGCGCTTTTGGTCAGCGCCCCTAACGCGACCAATAGCAGCATGGGCCGATAAAGCGCGTGATTACGGATGAGGTCACCCGAGGCCAACACAACATCAAGCGAGTAGCTGCCTACCATATGGCCAAGCATCAAGACACCGACCAGCAGACAAAGCCCCCCGGTTGCTGTCACGGTGAACGCCATGCGTGCGCCGCGGCGGGCGTCGGCGCGATGATGCCAATAGCCAATCAACAAAAACGAGGTGATGCTGGTTAACTCCCAGAACAGCACCAGCTGTATGAGGTTGCCCGATAGCACCACCCCCAGCATTGAACCCATAAACGCGAGCAGAAACGAAAAAAAGCGAGGTACGGGATCAGCAGGCGACATGTAGTAGCGGGCATAGATAATCACCAGCAAACCGATACCCTGGATCAGCATGGCAAATAACCAGGCCAGGCCATCCATACGCAATACGACGTTTAGGCCGACACTGGGTAGCCAGCCAAATTCACTCCGTACAACCTCCCCGGCGCCTACCTGGGTATAGAGAAAACCGGTAATCAGCAGCCCTAAAAGCGTTACGCCACCCGCCAGCCACGCTTCCCGATTACGGGCATTGGCGGGCATTAATGCGGCCATTATGCTGGCGATAAAAGGCGCTGTGATAAGTATAAGTAGCAGCATAATGTTCCGTCAGATGGTGAAAATTCTGGTGTCTCAGCGGTTATCACGCTGCGGGTAAACGGCTTGTCTGTGGAGTAGTACTATCTTAATCCACGCGCGGTAAATGTATATGCCTGAACAGGGTGAACCACGCTTGCTCTTCTCTGCTTTAATTTTAGCGAGTAACAGCCGTGAGGCATGGCTCGCTTCCTGATAAACTACCCGCCCACTTTGCTCATACTGTTGTGGTTAACTGGTTTGGTTAATCTGCGAGGTAACCTGTGACCATTCGCTTCATTGCTGCTTCCCAACTGCCCTCTCCCTGGGCCACGTTTACCATGCACGGTTTCGAAGACAACGCGACCGGTAAGGATCATATCGCCCTGACGCTGGGTGACCTCACGGGGGACGCGCCGGTACTGGGGCGCGTGCATTCCGAGTGCCTGACCGGCGATGCGCTATTCTCCATGCGTTGCGACTGTGGCTATCAACTGCAGGAAGCGCTTAAGCGTATTGCCGAAGAGGGCCGCGGCGTACTGCTTTACCTGCGCCAGGAAGGCCGCGGCATCGGGCTGCTCAACAAGATTCGCGCCTATCACCTGCAAGACCAAGGGGCGGATACGGTAGAAGCCAACGAACAGCTCGGGTTTGGCGCCGATATGCGCCGCTATGACCTGTGCGTACCGATGCTCAACCACTTGGGCGTCACCGCGCTTAAGCTGATGACCAATAATCCGCGTAAAGTCGATGCGCTGACCCGGGATGGCGTCAATGTGGTCGAACGGCTGCCCATCACCACTGGTTTAAATCCACACAATGAACAGTACCTTGCCACCAAGGCAGGCAAGCTTGGCCATATGATGGCGCTGGGTGATTTTACCCAGGCAAGCGATGTCGATATTGAGCGAAAGGGCTGAAATAACGCTTTAATGCGGCTAAAACCCCGAAAAATTGCTTTTTCTTAAACTTTTTTGCCTAGCGTCTGAGCTATGTTGATACAAACCGATATTGGTACAGATCGGTGTTGATACATAGCAGGATGCTAATTATCTGCAAAAGAGTAAGGAGGAGCAATCATGAAAGCACTTTGCTGGCACGGCAAAAACGACGTGCGCTATGACACAGTTCCTGATCCCGAAATAGAACACCCCCGCGACGCGATTATCAATGTAAGCAGCTGCGCCATCTGCGGCTCCGACCTTCATCTTTACGATCACTTTATGCCCGGCATGATGACCGCCGTGGATATCTGCTGGGCTCAAGCTTTAACCAAGCGGCACGCCTACAGGCGGGTATCACGCCGGATTGCAGCCACCGCAGGATTTGAAGCGCCCCGTGGAATAGAAACGCGCTGCCCTATCCTCCCATTTAACCTACTTATTTAACTGCCTATTCACGGTGCTCATCAACATCCAAACAAAACCCAAGCGCTGTACCTTCCGTGTTTGGGTTTTGTCATGTTTCAGCGCTATGGTGATGGCTCTATTATCCAGAACTCTATTATCCAGGTTAGCCGCGTCGTTCGCTGCTACTCATGACCGTTAACACACGGTGGAGGGGATATGAGCCACACAGCCAGCGTCAAGTCTGAAGAGTTCAGTGCATTAGAAGAGCGCTTACATAGTATCAGCCATGGGGTGGGCGCATTGTTAAGCGTTGTTGGGGCAGTGGTACTGCTGGTCATGGCGAGCATTGCCGCTCAGGTAGACCCTTGGAAACTGACAAGCCTTGGCTTGTACGGCATGACGCTGGTATTGCTATATACCGCTTCTACGCTTTATCACGGTATCCCGCATCGGCTTTGGAAGCAGCGCTTTCAACTGTTGGACCACTGCGCGATTTACTTGCTGATTGCAGGCACCTATACGCCTTTCTTACTGGTGAATATGCGCGGCCCAACGGGCTGGGCACTGTTTGCCGCCGTGTGGTCGCTGGCGCTGATAGGCATTACCTGCAAGCTGCTGTGGCCGCAGCGGCTGTCGATTTTCCGCGTGGTTATTTATTTGCTGATGGGGTGGATGATCCTGCTGGCATCAGAAGAAATGGCGGCGAAGCTCTCGGTAACCGGCATCGCCTTACTGGCCGCGGGCGGCATTACGTATACGGTGGGCGTAATTTTCTATGCCGTGCGTGCGATTCCCTACAATCACGCTATTTGGCACCTCTTTGTGGTGGGAGGAAGCATCTGCCACTACTTTGCAGTAGTAGCAGCGGTGCTGCCTCATACGGTGTAAAACGCGGTGCTGGCTTACTGAGCGGCAGCTTGTTCGCGCTCACCGGCTTTTGCCAGGCCCGGGCGCTGCGTATGGCGTTTGTGGTAGATCAAGAATGGCTCGGGCAGGCGATGCTGCATGCCAATGGCCCAGGAAAGCGTATGGGTGAGAAACAGGTCGGCCAAGGTGAAATCGCCTCCAAGCAGCGTTTCCTGGCCCTGAAAGCGGCGTTCAAGAGCGCCCAATGCGCGCTGAAACTCCCACTCTGCGGTAGGAATCACGGCCGGTACGCGTTTGTCTTCAGGTAGCGCAAAGGTGTGCTTGGCTTGGGTCCAGAGCGGCTGTTCGACTTCGGTCACAATAAAGCTTAACCACTGGTCGACCTGGGCACGCTCGGCGGCGTTAGTCGGCAGTAGTTTGCCGTTACCGTAGTGCTCGGCCAGGTAGCGGCAAATGGCCGACGATTCAAACAGGGTAAGTTCGCCATCCTCCAGCACCGGTACTTTGCCATCCGGATGACGTGCCAGATACGCCGAGGTTTGGCCTCCCCCTTTCTCCAACGCAACATGCTGGCACTGGTATTCAAGGCCCAGCTCTTCAAGCGTCCAGGCGGCACGTAGCGAGCGTGAGCGGGGGTAGGTGTATAGCGTGATCATGGCGCGCTCCTGACAAGGTGCCAGCCGAGGCTGGCGAAAAGAAGACGCTTTCAATTTAGCGGCCTGGTGTCAGGATGTCGATATTGGCAGGATGATGGACGCGGCCTTTGCGGGGCAGCGTGCTCTTGGACTGACCTTCATCTTATAAGCAGCTTACGCTTGGTTATCGCGCGCCTTGCGAATGCGTTCGTAGGCATTGCCGATTTCACTGGTGCGCGCCTGAGCCACTTCACGCATGCTTTCAGGCAAGCCTTTACCGGCCAGCTTATCCGGATGGTTTTGGCTCATTAAGCGACGGTAGGCTTTCTTGATCTCGGCATCGCTTGCCTCTTCACTCACACCCAGCACGCGGTAGGCGTCCTTAAGTGCCTCTTCACTGGCTCCTTGGGAGTTGGCGGCTGCGCCATGCAGCATGGCTTCAATCTGCTGTACCTCTGCTTCACTACAGCCAATGCCCCGCGCTACCCGCACGATCATTTCATGCTCTTCAGGATGCAAGACACCGTCAGCGGCGATAGCCGACAGCTGAACCTGTAAAAACACCTGGCGCATAACCGGTTGATGGCGGGTTAGGCGCCCGACGTTGGCAAGCTCAGCGTCCAGATCAAAGTTATCCGCACGGCCTCGCTCAAAGGCAGCGCGTGCCTTGGCCCGCTGCGCCCCCTGCAAATGCATCTGGTCAAACAGCTTTTCGGCAACGCTAAGCTCGCCTTCGGTCACTTTGCCATCGGCCTGGCAAAGGCAGCCCATAACGGAAAAAATCGACTCTAAAAAGCCTTCCTGAAGGCGCATGCGCGCCTCTCTTAACCGCTTGGCGAGGCGTCGTGCTAGCCACCAGCCCAGTACACCGCCAATTAACAGGCCAGTGGCGCCGCCGATGGCATAACCCACCAGGGCAAAAAATATAATCAGTAGTAACATGGCTCTCTCTAAGCGTCAGAAGTCGTGGGTTTGCAGCTGAGGGCGGCATTTTCAGCTATTGTCGCTTGACCAAACGGCGTTTTTCGCTGCGTAAGGCGGTAAAAGAAAGCGTGCTAACTTTTGTTGCCAGGCTTTCTGCCCTTTTGTTTGGAGAAGCGCAATGCCCTCGTTCCACCCGAGTGCCCCAAAAAAACTCTACGGTACACGATCTCAGGGTTTTTGAGTATCACAACCCGGCAGGCGGCCAACGCCCGTGCCCGTTCACTGTTTAAACTCAATCAGCCCGATGGGTTCGATTGCCCCGGCTGCACATAGGGCGACCCTGATATAGAACTCCTGGTTTGAGATCTTCGAGAACGGGGTAAAAGCCGCTTGAGATGCTGCATAACGGCAGCCATGGGATCACCTCGCACTACTTCTTTCCCAAGCTGGGTGGCGCGTGCTAGCGCTGCGTGAGTGATCCCATCCGTTGAATAGGTCTAAAAGCGCCAGACAAGGGCTTTCAAATAAAGCAAACGCTCAAGTTTTAGGAGGGTACGCCGAAGATAGTTAACGGGCTTTAACGCTTGTCTGTCTGAAAACCATAGCGGATACGTATATTGATGGTGACCAGATCATCAACAGCGACATTCAACAAGTTTTTTCCACAAGAGGATTGTCATGAGCACTGTTAACAACGCCCACGACACGACCATGCCGTCGGTGCTGGGTAAAAAAGACAGTAATGATGAGATGGTGCATCGTATAGGCCACTTGACCCGCCTGCTGCGGGATAGCATGAAGGAGCTGGGCCTGGATCAGCAGATCAGCCAGGCAGCGCAGGCCATACCCGATGCCAATGACCGGCTTAACTATGTGGCCTCAATGACGGAACAGGCGGCTGAGCGGGCACTGAATGCCGTTGAGCGCGCGCAACCTGTGCAAGACAAGCTTGAGGAGGAGGGCGCCGCGCTTAATACGCGCTGGCAGGCAGCGGCGGCTCTAGCCGTTGTAGAAAGCGACCCATCGCTTATCAAGGACACGCAGCTCTATTTGAGTGATTCGCTTCCGACCGCCACGGGGTCTACGCAGAAAGAGCTGCTTGAAATAATGATGGCTCAGGACTTCCAGGATCTTACCGGTCAGGTGATCAAGAAGATGATGGAGGTTATCCAGCTAATTGAAGAGCAGCTTGTTCAAGTGTTGGTCGACAATGTTCCTAACGTCACCGATGGGGTGAACATTGATGATAATCGCGATGAGCATGCCAAACTGCGCAATGGCCCGCAGGTAAGCGAAGGCAAAGTGGATGCCGTGTCAGGGCAGGACCAGGTGGATGATTTGCTGGATGAACTCGGTTTTTAAACCAGCATCTCTTTCCCGGTGGCTTGGCGCCCATTGTCTGGCACTTGCTTTGCGATGGCCGCCCGTAATAGAGCGGCGCTTATCTCGCTATTGAGGGTGCTTGTCGATCAGTCGCGGTGCTGCTTTTAACTTGAGAGTGAAGGCAGCCGCTGGCGAATGGCGGCTTCGATGCCTTCTGCGTCCAGACCACAGTCCCGCAGCAATTCATCCGGCGTGCCGTGCTCTACAAATGCGTCGGGCAGGCCGAGATTGAGCACTTCTACCTGTACACCTTCAGCGTTGAGCAGTTCGTTAACAGCGCTTCCCGCGCCACCTGCAACGACGTTCTCTTCAAGCGTTATTAGAAGCTCATGCTCGTCGGCCGCGTGGAGGACCGTGTCGCGGTCCAGCGGCTTGATAGAGCGCATATTGATATGCGTGGTGTTGAGCTTTTCGGCAACTTCAGCGGCTGCGGTGTTTAGGCTGCCAAACGCGAGTAGCGCAATGCGCACGCCATCGCTTTGTGACTGACGGCGTACCTCCGCCTTGCCAATCGGAAGCGATTCCAGGTGCTCAGGAATTTCCACGCCGGGGCCAGTGCCGCGCGGGTAACGCACTGCCGCAGGGCCGGGATGATAATAGGCCGCACTCAACATGGCGCGACACTCGGCTTCATCGGCAGGTGCCAGGATGACCATGCCGGGTACGCAGCGTAAAAAGGACAAATCCATGCTGCCGTGGTGAGTGGGGCCGTCTTCACCCACAAGCCCTGCCCGGTCGATGGCAAAGGTGACGTCCAGCTCCTGCACCGCTACGTCATGAATGAGCTGGTCATAGCCGCGCTGCAAAAATGTTGAATAGATCGCCACCACCGGCTTCATGCCTTCGCAGGCCATGCCCGCCGCGAGCGTCACGGCGTGCTGTTCGGCAATGGCTACATCAAAGTAGCGAGCTGGGTACTCTTTGGAGAAACGAATCAGGTCGGAGCCTTCGCGCATGGCGGGGGTAATCCCTATCAGGCGTGAATCGCTCGCGGCCATATCGCACAGCCAGTCGCCGAATACGTTGCAGTACTTTCTCTTGGGGGCGGATGGCGCTTTGAAGGGCGGGGCGGGCGCCACGCTGGCTTTCTCAAGTTTGGTGATGGCGTGGTAGCCAATCTGGTCCGCCTCGGCGGGTAAAAAGCCTTTGCCTTTGCAGGTTTTGATATGCAGAAACTGCGGGCCATCCAGCTCGCGCAGGTTACGCAGCGTCTCGGTCAGTGCCTCAAGGTCGTGCCCGTCAATCGGGCCGATGTAGTGAAAACCCATTTCCTCGAACAGCGTGGCGGGGCTCACCATGCCTTTCATGTGCTCTTCGGTGCGCTTGGCAATTTCCAATGCGCCTGGCAGATGAGAAAGTACTTTTTTGCCCTCTTCGCGCATTTTTAGATAGGGTTTGCTTGACATCATCCGGGCGAGGTACGTCGCCAGGCCACCGACGTTTTCCGAGATCGACATCTCATTGTCGTTGAGCACGACCAGCATATTAGCGTTGACGTGGCCGGCATGGGCCAGCGCTTCAAAAGCCATGCCCGCCGTGAGCGCGCCATCACCAATAATCGCACAGACGCGGCGATTATCGCCTTTGGCCTGGGCAGCCAGCGCCATGCCGAGCGCTGCGGAAATCGAGGTGCTCGAGTGGCCCACGCCAAAGGTGTCGTATTCGGATTCAGCGCGGCGCGGAAATGCCGCCAGGCCGCCGTGCTGGCGAATGCTGAGCATCGCTTCACGACGGCCGGTGAGAATCTTGTGCGGATAAGCCTGATGGCCCACATCCCACACCAGGCGGTCCTTGGGCGTATGAAAGGCGTGGTGCAGGGCCACGCTCAGTTCTACTACCCCCAAGCCTGCGCCAAAGTGGCCGCCGGAAACGCCCACGCTATAAAGCAGGTAGGCACGCAGCTCGTCAGCCAGTTGGGCAAGCTGCTGGGTATTCATGGCCCGCAGCGCAGCGGGGTGATCAAAAGAGTCGAGCAGCGGCGTTGCCGGACGCTCGCGGGGAATCTCGTCGAACAGCTTCATGGGCATCTAGTGGTCGCGCTCGATCATATAGTGGGCTAATTCGGCCAAGGGGGCGGCTTGCTCGCCTAATGGGGCGAGAGCGGCAATGGCCTCGTCAATCAGGGTGCGCGCTTTTTGTTGCGCGCCTTCCAGCCCCAACAGGCTGGGATACGTCGGCTTGGCGCGTGCAGCGTCAGCGCCGGATGTTTTGCCGAGTGTCATGGTGTCACCCGTCACATCAAGGACATCATCATGAATCTGGAAGGCTAGACCAATGGCGCGCGCGTAGCGAGTCAGGGCGTTTATACGCGGGTCGCTCTCGTCAACGGCAATCAGCCCGCCCATACGCACCGCCGCCACAATCAGCGCACCGGTTTTATGAGCGTGCATGTGCGCCAGGGCGTCCACGTCAGGGTGGCCGCCGATAGCCGCCAAGTCCAGTGCTTGGCCTGCCACCATGCCCTCACGGCCAGACGCCGTGGTAAGCGTCGTGATCAGGCTGCCAAGCCGCGGGTGAGCGGTGCGTGCCAGCGCGTCAAAGGCCAGGGTTTGTAGCGCGTCGCCTGCCAGAATCGCGGTCGCTTCATCATAGGCGATATGCACGGTCGGCTGGCCACGGCGCAGATCATCGTCATCCATGGCGGGCAAGTCGTCATGAATCAATGAGTAGGCGTGGATGAGTTCAATGGCGGCGGCCGGGGCGTCGAGGTCTTCTTCGCGTGCTCCCAGCGCCTGCCCAGCAAGATAGACAAGCAGCGGGCGCAAGCGCTTACCGCCGACTAAAAGACCGTGGCGCATGGCGTTATCAAGCCGCGGGACCACGGCGTGATCGTTAAAAAGCGCGTTTAGCGTGGCATCTACCCGGGCATTGCTGGCTTGACGTAAGGCGGTCAATGAGGGGGCATTGGTCGCTACCATGGGGGCGTCTCCTTACCCTCGTCAGTGGCATCCTTGGGCGATTCACTATCAGCAAACGGCGTGACGTTTAAACGGCCTTCGCTATCTTCGCTCAGCGCGCGGACTTTTAGCTCGGCGCTGTCCAAGCGTTGCTGGGCATCGCGCGTCAACCGTACGCCCTGCTCAAAGGCGCCCAGCGCATCTTCCAATGACAGCTCGCCTGACTCCAGGCGTTCTACGATGGTTTCCAGCTGGTCAACCGTGGCCGCAAAATCCTGCGGTGAAGGTGTGGTGTCGCTCATTGGTTAATGCCTACTGTTTTCTGGCGCCCCATCAAAAAGGCTGCGCGTTGCCTGCCATGACAAACGCACAGTATACACCGAGGGCAGGGGGGGGCGTCTGCCCCAGGCCGCTTTGTGCGTATGACTTGCACTGTTTTCATCTTGATAACGCACACATTTCATCAGTTCGTATCGGCCTGATGGGCGTGCGGTATGCTACTATACGGCCTTTTCGTGAACCGATACACGGCGCACGCCGCCGACCATAGAGGTTGATTCAGCCATGGCTAAAACGTCCCTGGAAAAGAGCAAGATCAAGATCCTGCTACTCGAGGGCGTCCACCAAAGTGCGGTGGACAATTTTCAAAATGCCGGATATGAAAATATCGAGCATCTGCCGACATCGCTAGATGAAGCATCGTTGATCGAAAAGATCCGTGATGTACATTTCATCGGTATTCGCTCGCGTACCCAGCTTAATGAGCGAGTGTTTGCAGCGGCAGAGAAGCTGGTCGGCGTTGGCTGCTTCTGTATCGGAACCAACCAGGTGGACCTGAATGCGGCGCTAAAACGTGGTATTGCCGTGTTCAACGCGCCTTACTCCAATACTCGTTCGGTCGCTGAGCTGGTATTGGCAGAAGCGATCATGCTGTTGCGTGGCATTCCTGAAAAAAATGCCCGTGCTCATCAGGGCGGCTGGCTGAAATCAGCCAAAAACTCGCACGAAGCACGCGGTAAAACGCTGGGTATTGTTGGCTACGGCAGCATCGGCGCGCAGCTTTCTGTGCTGGCCGAGTCGCTGGGCTTTAACGTTATCTACTACGATATCATCACCAAACTCGGCATGGGTAATGCAAGCCAGGTCACCAGCCTTGAAGAGCTGTTAAACCGCTCGGATGTGGTGAGCTTGCACGTACCGGACTTGCCCTCTACCCGCTGGATGATTGGCGCGAAAGAGATTGCTGCGATGAAACCAGGTGCCATCTTCATCAATGCCTCACGCGGCAGTGTCGTGGAAATTGAACCCTTGGCGGATGCCATCAAAGCAGGCCATCTCAATGGCGCTGCGGTGGATGTGTTCCCGGTGGAGCCCAAGGGCAACGATGAAGAGTTTGAAAGCCCGTTACGTGGTTTGGAAAATGTGATCCTGACCCCGCATGTGGGTGGCTCTACGCTCGAAGCCCAGGAAAATATCGGTATTGAAGTGGCCGAAAAGCTGACGACCTACTCGGATAACGGCACCACGATCACCTCGGTCAACTTCCCCGAAGTGGCGCTGCCTGCCCACCCCGATAAGCACCGCTTGCTGCATATTCATGACAACGTGCCGGGCGTACTGTCGGAAATTAACCGCGTGCTGTCCGAAAACGGCATTAACATCTCGGGCCAGTACCTGCAGACCAACGATAAGGTCGGCTATGTGGTCATTGATGTCGACAAAGCTTACGGTCCGCAAGCGCTGGAAGCATTGAGGCAGGTAGAGCACACGCTGAAAATCCGTGCACTTTACTCAGCGCACAATAGCTAGGATTGATTGGCAGCTGCGAGGCTTGGTGACAACGCAAAACACTGGGCTGATGGCGTAAAAAAACGGCTCCCGAAAGGGGGCCGTTTGGGTTGTTAAGGCGGGTAGCACTGAGTAAAAGGGCTAAGCAAGATCAAACAGCAGTACTTCGCTTGTATCCTGGCCGGTCACGCTGATCGCGTCGCCAGGCTCAAACGCAGCGGCATCGCCGGTACTGAGCTGTTCACCATTGACCTCGACCGCGCCCTTTACCACGTGTAGCCAGGCATAGCGCGTAGCCGGTGTCTTGACGCTGTCGCCTGCATCAAATGAGCCTGCATAAAGATTAACGTCCTGGTTCAGGCTCACTGAGCCTTCACGGCCCTGCTGTGATGCTACCAGGCGCCACTGGTTTTGGCGGCCTGCGGCTGGAAATGCTTTCTGCTCGTAGCTGGGCTTAATGCCAAGCGCTTTGGGCTCAATCCAGATCTGCAGGAAGTGCAGTCCGTTCTCTTTGGAGTGATTAAACTCGCTGTGCACAACGCCGGTGCCCGCTGACATGCGCTGTACATCGCCCGGGCGCATGACCTCGCCATTGCCCATGTTGTCCTTGTGCTCCATTTCGCCTTCCAGCACGTAGGAAATAATCTCCATGTCCCGGTGCGGGTGGGCACCAAAGCCATGACCACCGGCGACGCGGTCTTCGTTGATCACCCGTAGGGCGCGAAAGCCCATATGCTTGGGGTCATGGTAATTGGCAAACGAGAACGTATGGTACGAACGCAGCCAGCCGTGGTCTGCATAGCCCCGCTCATCCGCGCGACGAATTTTCATGGTGTGCTCCCAGTTGTGTTGAAGGAGTAGCTGTTGAAGGAATGCGCTCAATATACGCCTGAAACCGCACGGCGTGGGGTGAAGGTTTCTGCACGATAACGTCGATTAAATCGACGAATTTTTAAACCGCGAGTGACCTGCGTCAATCTGGCAGGATTCAAGCGCTGCGCCGTTTGCGCTAGACTATGCGCGTTTATTAACCCGGTCCGCCCTTTACGAGGGTGACTACTGGAGCTTGTTATGTCTGCACCTGTTTCTGAAGCTGGCGATATGCCGCGTATTGTCGTGGCAGCATTGTATAAATTCGTTACGTTAAATGACTTTGAAGCGCTGCGTGAGCCGCTGCGCCAAGCCATGGTCGATCATGATGTTAAAGGCACGCTGCTGCTCGCTAAAGAGGGCATCAATGGCACCGTCGCGGGGACTCGCGAAGGTATTGATGCACTGCTTGGCTGGCTGACCGCTGACCCGCGCTTGACCGATATCGACCATAAAGAGTCTTACTGCGACGAAACCCCGTTCTATCGCACCAAGGTTAAGCTCAAAAAAGAGATCGTGACGCTGGGCGTACCAGGCATTGATCCTAACAACACCGTTGGTACCTATGTTGAGCCTGAAAACTGGAACGAGGTGATTTCAGACCCCGAAGTGCTGGTGATCGACACTCGCAATGATTACGAAGTGGCGATTGGCAGCTTCGAAGGCGCGGTTGACCCAAAAACCACCACGTTCCGTGAGTTTCCCGACTACGTGCGTGAGCATTACGACCCAGAGAAGCATAAAAAAGTCGCCATGTTCTGCACCGGCGGTATTCGCTGTGAAAAAGCCTCCAGCTTTATGCTCAAAGAGGGGTTTGACGAGGTCTACCACCTCAAGGGCGGCGTTTTGAACTATCTGGAGAAAGTCCCGGAAGAGCAGTCGTTATGGCGTGGCGAGTGCTTTGTGTTCGATAACCGCGTTACCGTGCGTCACGACCTGAGTGAAGGCCTGTTCGAACAGTGCCACGCCTGTCGTATGCCGATTTCCGAAGACGACATGCAGTCATCAGCCTACGAGCCTGGGATTAGCTGCCCACACTGCATCAACTCGCTGCCCGAGAAAACTCGCGCCGCCGCCCGTGAGCGTCAGCGCCAAATTGATCTTGCCAAAGAGCGTGGCCAGCCCCATCCGCTGGGTTATAACCATCGCGAGAAGGCCTGATAGCGGCGCCAAGGAGTGGCGTAATGTCGGCGGCCACGCCTGTGGCCGTTTTCTATCTATAGCGATGTTCTGCCATTCGCTAGCTTCCTCCATTAGTGGAATTCGTTTCCGTAAACGCGACAGCGGCCTTTGCGGCACGTTATCCTGTTACTCTTTACGCCTTTAGGAGAGAGCAGGGTGAGTGAAGCCAAGCGTAGGACGGTCGGGCGTCCGGCAAATGCCGCTAAAGCGAGTGGCGGGCATAGCCAGTCGCTGGTACGCGGCTTAACGTTACTGGAGTTTTTAGCGGCAAGCCCACTAGGGCTTGCGCTGTCAGACGTGGCTGAAAAAGCCGAGTTAGCCCCTTCTACCACCCACCGCTTGCTCCAGGCTCTGCAAAGCCAGGGGTTTGTTAGCCAGGAGAACGAGCAGGGCTTATGGCGTATTGACGTCAAAACCTTCCGTATCGGTAACAGCTTTTTAGAAGCTCGCGATGTGGTGGCATCAAGCCGCCCCTTTCTACGCCGCTTAACCGCTGAAACCGGCGAGACTGCCAATTTAGGGATCCGCGATGGGGATACGGCGGTATTTCTGGCCCAGCACGAATCGCCTCAAATGATGCGCATGATTACCCGCTTGGGCTCACGCGCCCCGCTGCATGCCTCTGGCGTGGGTAAAGCGCTGTTGGCATGGATGCCCACTGACGAACGCGCTCGCTTTTTGGATAACCGTGAACTCACCCGTGTTACCGACAATACACTGTGCAGTCCAGACGCACTGACCGCCGAAATGCACCAGGTGTGTGATCAAGGTTTTGCCTGTGACCGCGAGGAGCACGCCATTGGCCTGCATTGCGTCGCGGCCTGTATCTTCGACGAGCACGCCACGCCGCTGGCGGCTATTTCTGTTTCAGGCCCCATGGCGCGTATCCCTGAAGCACGCCTGCTGGCGCTGGGTAAGCTGGTGCGCCAGGTCGCCGATGAAATTACCGCTCAACTTGGGGGGCAGGTGCCGCAGTAACGTTCGGCTACCCGTTACATGCTGAGTCTTTTCCTTGTTGCGTTTGTTAGTGCGACCCTGCTGCCTGGCGGCTCTGAAGTTTGGCTTGCCAGACTTTGGTGTTTGGGGGAGCCGGCTATTTTACTCTGGGCGGTAGCGACCACTGGTAATACGCTGGGCAGTCTGGTCAATGTGGCGATGGGCCGCTATGCACGTCAGTTTCAGGATCGCCGGTGGTTCCCTGCATCGCCTAAACGCCTTGCCCAGGCCGAGCGCTGGTACCACAAGCTTGGCGAGGCCAGCCTGCTGCTTTCCTGGCTGCCGGTGGTGGGCGACCCACTGACGGTACTGGCCGGGTTGTTTCGGCTTCCCTGGTGGCGTGCCTTTTTATGGATTTTAGTTGCAAAAGGC
This sequence comes from Halomonas citrativorans, assembly GCF_014898005.1. NCBI lineage: Bacteria > Pseudomonadati > Pseudomonadota > Gammaproteobacteria > Oceanospirillales > Halomonadaceae > Halomonas > Halomonas citrativorans. Next base: position 6,789 of record NZ_JABUYX010000018.1, on the reverse strand, counting down.
GCCCGCTACGCGGTTGTGCTGGTTCTGGCACACCAGTGGCTATTGCCGCTTTGTCAAATTAAGTAACGCGCTGCTACTTCTCATATTCGTAGTGTTAACGGTCAAATCATCTTATGTTCCCATGTTACTCTGTGGGCTTTGTATGTTATCAACATGCTCGGTGAGCACATTTGTGTTTGCATAAAGCGGGCTAACAATTAAATTTAATAAAGCATTTATCTAAATGGAGGTTAAGGCGTGACGCCATTACGTATATTTCCCTGGCTAGGCATTTGGCTAATGACACTGCTTGTGTTTTTTGCCACGCCAGCATTAGCCCAAACGACGACGGCTGAAAGTGATCCTGCATCGCCTCCAGCGGAAGTGCCCGCTTCTTACGAAGCGCTTGCTGATCTCCTCGAAAATGAGCAGTCGCGCCAAGAGCTAATTGATGTATTACGTCAACAGGCATCCGCGTTGCCCGCCGGTTTAGAGGCTGAGTTATCCCCTGAAGCCGCCGCTCAAGGAAGCGATTTGGCTCCAGAGGATGTCTCATTGCCACGCCAGTTGGCAGAGCTGACAAGCGATGTTGTCAGTAATATTGGCCTGCAGATTGAGCAAGCTTTTTCCATCATGGGTAACCTGTTTACCGGGCAAGGCGCGAGTGCTTTTGATTCGTCAGCTTTCGTCCAGGCCGCGATTAATCTGGGCCTCGTGATCGTTGCGACCTTCGTGATTTTCTTCGCACTGCGTCGGATGGCCAAGTCTGCCTTTACCCGGGTGAGCAAATGGTCGCTCAATGGCACCGGAATGACGCCAGTGCTGCGCTTGATTTGCTGCGTCATTATTGCGGCACTTATTGACTTTATATTGGTGGGACTTGCGTACGTGGGCGGTAACCTGGTGGCCACGTTCGCGATTGGTGAAACGGGCGAGCTTTCCACACGGGCCTCGCTGTTTCTCAATGCTTTCCTGGTCATTGAGTTGATGAAAGCAGTGATGCGGATGCTGTTTTCCTCACACTACGAAGGCCTGCGATTGTTGCCAATTTCAACCGGTGAAGCCTCCTACTGGAACCGTTGGATAGCACGTCTTATCGGCATGGTCGGTTACGGACTAATGGTTGCCGTGCCGCTGATCAATTTCTACCTGGCTGCCAGCGTAGGCCAAGCGGCTGGCACATTAATTATGATTGTGGCCTTTGTTTATGCGGTCAGTGTGGTGCTCAAGAACCGTATTCGCATCCGGGGGCACTTGAATGATGCGGCGGCCAATACGTCGATGGTGGCAAGCCGTGTATCGCTTCAGCTCTTTGCACGTACCTGGCACTTTTTTGCGCTGACCTACTTCTTAATGGTCTTCGTTTTGATACTGACGCGTCCTGGCGATGCACTGCCTTTCGTGCTTTTTGCAACACTGAAAACATTGGCTGCGGTGGTTATAGGGCTTCTGGTATCGACTTTCCTGACCCAAACGATTGGGCATCGCATTCGCTTGTCGGACGATTTGCGTCGTAAGCTGCCGCTGCTTGAGCCGCGTCTTAACAGCTACGTTCCCAACGCGCTGCGTGTGCTACGCACCATCATCCTGGTCGTCGTTATCATGGTGGTGCTGGATGCCTGGGGTGCGTTCAATTTAGCCAATTGGTACGCTTCTGAACGCGGAACGATGCTGGTAGGGCGACTGGTCAGCATTGCCTTGATTCTGATTGTTGCGCTGGGCGTGTGGTTAGGGCTTGCGAGCCTGATTGAGCATAAGCTCAACCCGGAAACCGGCGGTGGTGAGCCCTCTCCTCGAGCCAAAACGCTGCTGAGCCTGTTCCGCAACGCGCTGGCTATCGCCATGCTCACGATTACCGGGATGATCCTACTGTCCGAAATCGGCATTAACATCGGCCCGCTGATTGCCGGTGCCGGGGTACTGGGTTTAGCTATTGGTTTCGGTGCGCAGAGGCTGGTACAGGATGTTATTACCGGGGTCTTCATTCAGATCGAGAATGCCATGAATACAGGCGATGTGGTAACGCTGGGGGGCATCACCGGGACTGCAGAACGATTAAGCATTCGTTCGGTAGGTATTCGGGACCTTTCGGGCACCTATCACATCATTCCCTTCTCAAGCGTTGACACCGTTTCTAACTACATGCGCGACTACGGTAACCATGTTGGGGAGTACGGCATTGCTTATCGTGAGAGCATTGACGATGCGATTGAGCAGCTCCAGCTTGCCTTTAATGATCTGAAAGCCAGCGAAGAGTATGGCTACAAGATCCTTGCTGATCTGACGGTCGCCGGTGTTATAAGCCTGGGCGACAGCGCCGTCAATATTCGTGTGGTTATCAAAACCACGCCGGGCGATCAGTGGGGTGTTGGTCGGGCGTATAATCGTCTGGTCAAGCTGCGCTTTGATCAGGCGGGCATTGAGATACCGTTCCCGCATACCACGATGTACTTCGGTCAGGACAAGTCCGGTTCAGCGCCGCCTGCCAACCTGCGCATTATGCAACAGGACTTTACTATCGACGGTAGCCCTGCTGGGCAGCCAAAGGCAGGTGAAAGTGAGGTAGATGACCGTTTTTCACCTCGCCGGAAAGATAAGTCTAGTGAGACGACTGAGCAAAATCTACCCACGGGTGACGATGTCTAATGCTTAAGCGTTAGCACACCTACTTTGCGTTTTGGGGCCGCCTTTGGGCGGCCCCACTGCGTTCTACGTTGTTAAAAATGTTTTGGAGTGGCTGTTAATTTGGTTGTTACTCTAGATAGTTCTCCGAATGCCTGCCTTCCAGGTAGATCGACTCACCTCCATCGATACATAACACTTGGCCGGTAACAAAATCGTTTTCCAGCAGGTAGTACAGCGTCTTTGTTAAATGGGCGGGCGTTCCTTGCCGGTTAAGGGGGATGCCTTCCAGACGCCATGCAATATAGTCGTGGCTACGCTGGGAAGTGGGCAGTACTACGCCGGGGGAAATACCATTGACCCGGATACGCGGTGCGAATTCGAGTGCGGCCATTTGGGTCATCTCTTTCAGCCCCTTTTTAGACAACAAATACGCCGCATAAGGGTATTGATGATAGGCCACTTTATTGTCAATGATATTCACCACACAGCCGTTAGACACCGCGTTAGCAAAATGTTGAATTAACAACAGCGGGGTAAATAGGTTGACGCGAAACTGCGTCTCCAGGAGTGCCATGTCCGTTTGAGCAATGGATGCGGCTTGGTAAGTGGAGGCGCTATTAACCAGCACATCTAAATGCGGAAAGCGCCGTATAGCGGCTTCAATCAGTGTATCCAGCGGATCGTGCAAAAAATCACAGGGCAGTATTTCGCACTCGCGCCCTTTGCTGCGGATAGTGTGTGCTACCTCTTCAGCTTCATCTCGTGAGCTATTAACGTGGAGTGCAATATCGTATCCCGCTTCTGCTAATGCTTCTGAAAAATGCCGTCCCAAACGGGTAGCACCCCCGGTCACTAATGCTGCTTTAGTCGTCATTGTTATCCCTGTCTTTAATCATTATATGGCGTGCTTCGTTTATCTTGCGTTTGTTATTAGTTGTTTGGTTGCTTGCACACTTAGAGCATAGCGCTAGTCTGAGGTATGATCATTACAGTGATTAAGAATATTTCGACTTCTCTCTAGTTGAGTAATCGTTATGTCAACAACGGCGTTACGAGCCGGGCGAGATACACGGCTGCATGAATGCCTAATCTCGATAGGCTCGAATATTGAACCTGAGCTGAATGTCACACGAGCGTTGTCTCTTTTAAACAGCGAATGCGACCTGGTCACGCACTCTCAGCCAATCCGTACCTCCCCTGTTGGCTTTTTACAGCAGGCCGATTTTCTCAATGCCGCGCTATTGGTGCGCACGCCGCTTCCCTATGCAGCGTTTCGGCTGTATTTAAAAGCGGTCGAGAACCGCTTGGGTCGCGTACGAGGTCTGAATAAATCAGGCCCACGAACCATGGATCTGGATATTGTGGCGTGGAATGGCGAGTTAATGGATCAGGGATACCTTGAGTATGATTACGTCAGGCTCCCTATCGATGAAGTGTTGGCCGCTAGTGGGCGCTCATTAACGATAAAGCATGAGCGGTAAAAATAATTAATGCTTTACCCGTTCAGGCCGATAAATACGTCACTGACGTCGTTATTGGCAAGTCAGACCTGCGTATTGCGCCTTGCACTTAACGAGGGCCTGAATTGTTCAGCCTAAATACCAATGTGACCTCGCTACGGGTGCAGAGCAATTTGCGCAGTAGCCAGCAAGCGATTCAGACCTCTATGCAGCGGCTATCGTCGGGCTTGCGTATTAATAGCGCCAAGGACGACCCAGCCGGGCAGGCGATTGCCAATCGTATGAACGCGCAAATCCGCGGCATGAATCAGGCCATTCGTAATACCCATGATGGAATTTCGCTGGTGCAAACGGCCGAAGGCGCGCTGAATCAGATCAATGATAATTTGCAGCGCATTCGTGAGCTGAGCGTGCAGGCCGCTAACGGCACTAATAGCAATGAAGATCTCGTTTCCATTCAGGGCGAGATCGACGGGCTCCTGGACGAAATTGACCGTGTCGCCGGGCAGAGTAGCTTCAACGGCATTGATCTGTTTGAGAAGCGCGATCTCACTATCCAGGTGGGGGCCAACTCAGGCAATACCATCAGCATTCGCATGGAAGGCATGGGCCGTAATGCCTTGGGGCTTAGTGACTTCAGCGTGCTTTCGGATGGTACGTCCAACCCGATGGAGGTGATGGACGACGCCATTAAGCGGGTGGATCGCCAGCGTAGCTACTTTGGTGCGATGCAAAACCGCTTTGAAAGCGTCATCGACGGGCTCAACAACAATATCGTCAATCTATCAGCGGCCCAGTCGCGCATTCAGGATGCGGATTACGCCCGGGAAGTTTCCAACTTGATCCGCGCACAAATTCTCCAGCAAGCGGGCATGGCGATTCTTGCCCAAGCCAACCAGCAGCCGCAGATGATCCTGCGTTTGCTGGAAAGCTTGTAGCGTTACTCTGCTATTTTATAGACATTATCCATTCCTTTTTTTGACCTGCCTTTCGATATGGCGGTTTAAAGTGCGTGCTTGTCTGCTTATACATTCCAATTTGGCATGCGTTAAGCGTTTTTTTTCGTTTGTGGTCTTGTCTGGTAATTTGCTTTGATAACGCCATTCACCCCTGAACGGCAGGAAAATAATGGCGATGGAACTTTCTCATGTGAGTGCTGCGTTAGGCGTTTTGCACCCGATTTGTATAGCCCGTGGGCGTAATGCGGAGGTTTGGGATGAATCGGGGCAGCGTTATATCGATTTTATCGGCGGTATTGGTGTTCTTAACCTTGGTCATAGCCATCCGGCAGTAGTGGAAGCCGTTCAAAGCCAGGTAGAAACGTTAATGCATTCTGCATTTAACGCAGTGCCACATCGCGGTTACCTGTCGGTAGTCGACGCGTTAAACCAGTTTGTACCGGTTTCTTATCCGCTCTCTTGTATGCTCACCAATAGTGGTGCGGAAGCAACTGAAAATGCTCTTAAAGTTGCCCGGGGGGTCACTGGACGACAAGCAGTTATAGCCTTTGACGACGCTTTTCATGGTCGAACGCTGGCTGCCTTGAACTTAAATGGCAAAGTGAAACCGTACAAGTCGGGTCTTGGCGCCTTGCCGGGCCCGGTTTACCATCTGCCGTTCCCAAGCCGTGACAGCGGCGTGACTGATGAACAGGCGCTGGCCGCGCTGGAACGGCTATTTGAAGTTGAAATACCCGCCGATGAAGTGGCTTGCATGATCGTCGAACCCATCCAGGGAGAGGGTGGTTTTCGTCTACTGTGCCCTCAGTTCGCCAAGGCAATGCGCGAAATCTGTAATCAACACAACATCATACTAATATTTGACGAAATTCAATCAGGATTCGGGCGTAGTGGTAAGCGCTTTGGCTTTTCACATTTAGGCGTTGAGCCAGATCTTCTTTTGATGGGCAAAAGCATCGCCTCGGGGTTGCCACTGGCGGCGTTAGCGGGGCGGGTAGAGCTGATGGATGCGTTACCCAAAGGTGCGCTGGGTGGCACATACTCAGGCAATGCAGTGGCATGCGCAGCCGCACTGGCCGTCATGGACATCATGCAGGAAAAGGAGCTTGCTTGCTGGGGAGAGCAGCAGGAAGCACTGATAGTTGAGGCTTACCAGGCGTGGCAGTCAAGCGGCCGTTTTCCTATGCTGGGAGCCATGACAGGTATTGGCTCGATGCGAGGCATTGTTTTTAACGATACGCAAAATGCCACAGGTGCCGGGCATCTGGCAGCTCTATTAACCGCCGGACGTAACGCCGGTGTTCTGCTGATGCCCAGCGGACGCAAACGCAATATTCTACGTCTATTACCCCCGCTCACCACTGAGCCAGAAATATTAAAAGAAGGTCTAAGCCTTATTGAACAGGCGCTGGAGACGCTAAGCGCATGATCGCAATGGAAGCCGGTGAAGGTGTTAGCGCGGTATACCTGCGCTTTCTGGAAGCCCTTAAAACACGCGGCTTCGATGGCGAGATTGCCCCTGACTATGCCCACCGCACGGTGCTGGCAACCGACAACTCGATCTATCAGCGTCTGCCCCAGGCGGCGGTGTTTCCCCGCCATGCTGAAGACCTGGAATGCCTGGCCAAACTGGCTGCTGAAGCGCCTTACCGCGAGGTGGTGTTAACGCCACGAGGCGGCGGCACCGGTACCAACGGTCAGTCGCTTACCGATGGCATCGTGGTGGATATCTCCAGGCACATGAATCAGGTGCTGGACATTGATGT